>NZ_JAUBRH010000073.1:0-26774 GCF_036701775.1 Microcoleus sp. N9_A2
TTGTCGGTGCTTGTGACCCACTCACAAAAGCGTTCCCAGACGTTGGCGCTTTCGCGCTGCTGTAAGGTTGTTGTCATTTGTTTATGATTGCTTTATTTGGTTTTCAATGTTCGTGACGGCTTTGTGTTCCGCCATGTAAATAACATAAACCTTTTATTTCAGTTTGTAAAGGGGTTTTAAGCACAGTTTTTGTGATTACAGTTATAAGCAAATCTTATTTGAAGCTATAATGCTTGCTGTATGGGGATTTTAAACAGCCGAGTGCGGAGTTTACGGGCGATCGCACGAAAAAAATAATTTTCATAATCTAGCTGGTAACGAGATTCGGGACAGGCATGAGTGTTAAGATACATGAAGTTGTGCGATCGCCAACCGCAAAACTCGCACTTATATATATAGCTGTCGATCGAGTCCGATCGCTCAAAATCCCAAGGAATGTCCCGCACCGTCACCTACAGCCCCGCTTATACTCTAGTTCCCACCTACGAGTGTTTCAACCGCTGCACCTATTGCAATTTTCGGGCCCAACCGCTGCAAAGTCCTTGGCTGACACTCCCAGAAGCCGAAACACAGCTTGAGTTGCTGCTTCCTCAAGGTGTAATTGAAATTCTGATCCTCAGCGGCGAAGTACATCCCAATAGTCAACGGCGAAAAGCTTGGTTTCAGCGGATTTACGATTTGTGCCAACTGGCACTTAGTCTCGGATTTTTGCCGCATACTAATGTAGGGCCGCTCAGCTTTGAGGAGATGGCGCAGTTAAAACAGGTGAATGTTTCAATGGGACTGATGCTAGAACAGTTGTCCCCCGATTTGTTACAAACTGTTCACCGACACGCACCGAGTAAAGTGCCGGCGCTGCGGCTGCAACAGTTAGAATGGGCTGGGGAATTACAGATTCCGTTTACGACTGGTTTGCTGTTGGGAATCGGGGAAAGTAAGGCTGATTGGATTGAGACTTTGGAGGCGATCGCCCAGATTCATTCGCGCTACAATCACATTCAAGAAGTTATCCTCCAGCCCCACAGCCCCGGAAATCAGCAAAGTTGGGACGGTGAAGTTTTTGATGCTACAAAAATGCCGCAAGTAATTGCGATCGCCCGCAGCATTTTACCTGCTGAAATTTCCCTGCAAATCCCGCCAAATTTAGTTGCACAGCCGGACATATTGCTGGCTTGTTTAGAAGCAGGTGCGACAGATTTAGGCGGAATTGGGCCATTGGATGAAGTTAATCCCGATTATCCTCACCTGCAACATCAAACTTTAACAGAAATTTTAGCAGCAGCCGGATGGCAACTCGTGCAACGTTTGCCTGTTTATCCTCAGTATGATAACTGGCTGCCGCCAACATTACAAACTGCTGTCAAACAATGGAGAGTTAGTCATTAGTCATTGGTCGGTTAACAGTTAACTGTTAACTTATTGAGGGTTTAAATCAAAGAACCGCCGCCATCAATCCAGACTTCAGTACCCGTGATAAAACTGGATGTATCCGATACCAAAAATAATACTAATTTCGCGATATCTAGGCTCGAACCAGCGATATTATCAGTCAAAGGAATCATATCTTGAAGGCAATCGCGGTCAACTGGAATGCGATCGAGATGGCGCTTAACAGTGCTTTCATTGATCCCAGTCAGCACCCCGCCCGGACAGATAACATTGACTCTGATGTGACTCGTAGAAAGTTCTAGCGCCAGCATTTTTGCTAAAGCTACTTGAGCAGCTTTGCTGCAAGCGTAAGCTGTGGCGCCAACTTTTTTGAAGCTTCTGGTGCCATTAATCGATGATGTAATGACGATGGAACCTCCTTGTTTCTTGAGATAAGGAACAGCATACTTAACAGTCAAAAAGGTTCCGGTGAGGTTGGTGTTAATTGTCCGATCCCACTCATCGGGTTCTATCTCTTCTACGGGCGACCAGATGCCGTTAATCCCCGCATTGGCGAACACAATATCAATTCTTTGATACTCGTCAAAAATTGTTTGAAATGCCTGCTGCATTTGCCCAGAATGCCCCACATCTGCGGCAATTGCCAGCCCGCTGCCTCCTTCATTTATTAGTTGGCGGACTGTTTCTTGCGCCGTTTCTAAACTTAGATCGATAATAGCAACTTTTGCGCCTTCCTTGGCCATTAAAATTGCTGCGGCACGACCAATTCCCGACCCGCCGCCGGTAATAACGGCAACTTTTTCTGCAAGTTTCATATTTTTTTATGTAATTTTTTTGGGGGAGATTTTTATAAATATAAGTATAGAGATATAGGACTGAAGTCATCACTACGAATAGGCTTGAGTCATCAAAAACAGCTAAGTAAAAATTTGTTTAATGCGATAATTGTAGCGGTAAGGTGCGCCTAGCGCACCCTACTTTAGACAGAGGATTCCGTCAAAATTGCGGTCATGCTTACTGCTGCGGAACCCAGACAGAAACTGAACCGGCGTTACACCTAAAATCTGCCCAACCGTCGTCATTTGTTACGATGGGTTCTTTGACGTGTTCCATGATGTCAATATAAGTTCGATTGGGTTGTCCGACTTCCATAAACTTAGTGCCATCGCCTCCATTACTTAGTACCACAGCCATGCCACCAGGGTGTTCTTCGTTTCCTAGTCGCGTCCAGCCAATTGTGTTAGCGTGGTCGAAGTAATCGTATTGATTCCCGTAAGAATAGGTTTGGCGCGCAAACAGCAATTTATCTAGAATCCACTGATGTTTGTCTAACCAAATCTCGTATTCATTGCCATCATTTGCTGTATCTTTATAGTGATCACCGTAATAATCCGGGTAAAAAATACAGGGATATCCTTCACTCCGCAGCAGGATTAAAGCGTAAGCAAGGGGTTTAAACCAAGATTCGACAACTGATTCTAACGATTGCAAGGGTTGAGAATCATGGTTGTCAACCAAAGTAACGGCTAGAGTTGGTTGCTGTTGAACGAGGGTGCCGTCGAAAATTGTTCGCAAGTCGTAGCTGTTGCCGGCCTTGCTAGCAGCGTGGAAGTTATAGTGGAGGGGCGCATCAAATAAGGATACTTTACCGTCCGTTGCTTGGATGAAGTAATGCAAAGCTTCCACTTCGTAAGACCAATATTCACCTACCGCAAATAGGTCGCGTTTGGCATAGTTGCGGACGTGTTCCAACCACTCTTGGAAAAATCCTGCTGCTACGTGTTTGACGGCATCAAAACGAAATCCGTCAACATTTGTTGTATCCACATACCACTCGCCCCAGTATTTTAATTCCCCAGTGACTTCTGGGTTGTCCATATCTAAGTCGCAACCCATGAGGTAGTCAAAATTGCCTTTTTCTAGGTCTACTCCCTCATCAAATTCTTTGCCTTTTAGCAGGTAAATGGCATGGTTGTCAGTGTCGTAAACGTTGTAATCAATGGCGTCAAAATGCCACCAATGCCACTCCATACTGGAATATTTTTTGTCGCGGCCAGGGAAAGTAAAATGCGTCCAAGCTTTGATTTTTTGATATTCACCTACGGTGTCATTGCGGTTGTCTGGATTGAAGGGTGTGGCTTCGGCTTCTTCTTGGGCATCGGCACCTAATTTGTGGTTGAAGACAACATCGGCATAAATCCGAATTCCAGCATCTTGTGCAGCTTTGATTGCGCGCAAATACTCATCTTTTGTACCGTATTTAGTGCGTACTGACCCTTTTTGGTCGAATTCGCCTAAATCGAACAAGTCGTAGACGCCATAGCCCACATCCATACCGCCGCCCGTTCCTTTATAGGCGGGTGGCAACCACAGAGATGTAACGCCAATTTTAGCTAAATCTTTTGCAGATTCGGCTAGCTGATTCCACAGGTTTCCGTCATCGGGGGTATACCAGTGGAAATACTGCATCATGACGCCATTGACTTCAGACATATTAAGTTTTTCCTGTTTTTTAAAGTTGCCCGATCTATTGTTGTTAGTTGCCGATCGCTCTCGCTATTTCTGCAATCTACGGTCATTACGAATGATAAAATATATGAATGAATAATAAAATATATCTTTTGACAGATTGACAATTTTGTATATTGTAGAGAAATATTTTTTAGCATATGTAACAGCGCAAAAAATATGTTCTAGGACTTGTGATTGTACGATCGCAAACCTGCTTGATATCATGTCACCTTGAACGCAGACTATTAAATCGGTTTGCAGTGAGGATAAATGGTTGGTAGTGAGGACTTCTGTCTTCTGAGTTTTGAGGCGCACACAAGTCCGAACGATCGAACTTGGTAACGGTTATTTTACGGGAAATAAGATAATTCTTCGATTGGGTCGATCGCACAACGACCTCTTAACTGTAAAAATCAAGATATTGCAGGTTCTCCGGCTACTCGCTCAATCTTAGTATCCCAAGTACCGTCGATCGCCAATTCGAGCAATCTAAATCCGGGCCCGATGGTGTCGAGGACAATCGGAGAGGTTTTGGGTAACAGTTGGATGCAGGTACTGGGTGTGCCCAAATAAGCAACTAAACCTCGCTGTTGTTGAAATTCTTGGTGAATGTGGCCGCAAAGGACGATTTTTATGTGAGGGTATCGATCGACAATTGCAAAAAATTCATCCGCATTGTGCAGCATCATGCTGTCCATGATTTCACAGTCGATCGCCAGCGGATGATGGTGCAAAGCAATCATAACAAATCGATCGCCCGTTTGTTGCAGTTGAGAGTCCAGCCAATCCAAAGTCTCTGGGGAAAGCCGCCCGCCGTCGCATCCGGCTTCGACACTCGAAAGCAGCAGAAACTGCCAGTTTCCCAAGTGAAATGATTTTTCTGGGGAAATAGGCGGGTTATCTAATATTTGCTGCATAACTGGGATGTTGTCGTGATTCCCAGGTATCCAGTAAGCGGGGATGTTGAGGGGGGAAATCAAGGAGGCCAGGAGTTCGTAAGATTCGGCTGTTTCGTCTTGGGATAAATCTCCTGTCAGCAAAAGTAAGTCTGGCGGCGGCTTTATCTGTTGCAGGCGATCGAGAACTGTTTCGAGGGTGCGGGCTGTCGAGATCCCTTTCCATTGTCGATCGAACTCTGCAAACAAGTGAGTGTCGGTGATTTGGGCGGCGAATAGGGGAGAAGCGGGTGTCATGGCTGGTGTTGCGGGCGATCGATTTAGTTCTAGAATAGCCTCGGATGGATTTTGGATGTGTGGGAAAAAAGGGCGATTCCCTACGGGATAGCTTCGCTTCGCGAAATTTTTGACAAATATGTTGAAATAATCGAGATTTGGTGTACTATAAAAAAACGTCAATTTTCCGACGTAACGGCGGCATAGCCAAGTGGTAAGGCAGAGGTCTGCAAAACCTCCACCCCCAGTTCAAATCTGGGTGCCGCCTTAATTTTTAGTATTTTTAATAAGTCTTAAATGCTTGTGTGACAAGGTTTTTGGGTTTATTATAGACTGTAAATTGTATTTAAATGTGCATAATTGATTGCGGAAAGTAATGCAAATTTAATGCAATGCAAAAAGTGCTGACCATTAAGACCAGAGTGGGCAGAATAGTGGGAGCTAGCGGACATTAAGAGACCACCTGTTACGGGTGAATGCCATGCTGATCTTGGCGATCGCGTTTGTAAGTTTTTTGCCCGGTCGCCTGCTGATTTTTGCGCTTACGATCTGCGCCATGCTTGGGCTATCCGGGCTATGAGCTTTGGACTGGATGTTGCGCTGGCGACAAAACAAATGGGCCACAGTCTTGCTACTCACACTCAGACTTATCATTTAGCTTTGAATGAGCGCGAGCAACAACGAGCTTATGATCGGATCTTGCAAAGTTTATCCCCCTCTCAATAGCTTTGCCTTAATTTAGTCTGAGGAATGTTGTTTGATAGATTTCGGCTTCAAGCTTTTGATAGGCTTCGGTCACAAGTCTCTGCACTTCTTCTCGATAATAAGGGAATAAGCTCTTTTGCTTGTCTGTTTCGATTTTTGATAATTCTGGTGCTGCAGAAAAAGCACATATGCCCACACCAATCCCTCGATCTTTATTTACAGACACGAATGCTAGACCTGCGATTTTGAGGTCCTCAATAGCAAAACTTACACATACTTCCGCATCTATTATTTTTGATTTTTCAAATTCTGGAATCTGTGCAAGGAGTGTAAGGGCGGGGAAGTCAGATTTGTTGATAAAGGTTCCTAAGCTAATTTTTCCACTTTCAATCTTTGGCTCTTCTCTCAATCCTTTGCTGTAATTGTTATTTACTTGTTTTCGCCGTTTTGTTTTACCCATTATTCCTCTTCTTGCTTGTTGTTTAAACATTCTAGATCATTTTTGCAGTCATCAGGATGTATCCCTTCACTTTTCATAAACGCTTTGAGGTCAGGGTATGCGTCAAGCAAGGCGATGTAATTATTCCAACGATCGGAAGTGTAAAATTCGGTAGAAGTAGACCTTAAAAAATTTTCGTTACAAGGAATATCGTCTAAACACTCTTTAGTGTGTCCCCAGTCACTCTCGAAGACGGACTCAAACCTGTTTACGAATTCTTGGACTTTAGGTAGTAATAGGTCATCAGGCATAAGTTTTTGAACTCCAACTGACTAACATGGGAATTTGCTATTCCTCTTTTGTACGGTAAAACTCTGTCAAAAGTGTCCAAAATTTCGGACACTTTTGACTTACTGTTGAGTCCTGTCCATTTTTGCGTTTCCTCTTCCCGGTTTAATTGTAAAACAATTGGGTGCTGGAGCATTGAGGTTTAGATTTTAACTTTTCTAGAAAACTCTTAAGAATCAAGTAAAAAACTCTTAAAAATCAAGTCTTTATAAGTAAAAGTTATAGTTTAGGATCTGCGTCGCGGTTTTTTCGATCATAAATTTCCCTTATCTATTTTGCGCCTGGATTCGGCTCCTTTGCCGACGGGCTGAGACTAGGCGATGCTCCAGTAAGTAAATATTAGGGTGAGGTTTCCACCAGTTTTCGTGCAAGAATAGCAAGCCATCCTCGCCAAAGCCTTTCGGGGTGAACTGGTCCCCGAAGACCCCAACGACGAGCCTGCATCCGTCTTATTAGAACGGATTCGCGCCGAAAGGGAAAACAGAGAAAACGTTGCCAAAACTGCTAAAAAGCCTGCGGCCAACAAAAAACAACGCAGCAAGAAAGCGCAACCGCAATTAGAACCAACACCGCCATTAGAACCAATTCAGCTAGAATTGCCGCTGTTTGACTAGACATTTCTAGAAAAGCAAGTCTTGAACAGCCAGGATGCCTGTTCCACAATAATTATTGTAGATGTCTATTGACTACGATCGCAAATCGTCGATCAGTTTTTCTATAGCCATACTTTTTGTGGTTTCATCCGGTAGAAAATTAAACACTTTCTGCAAAAGTTCTGGAGACGCATTTTTAATAAACCAATCTTCACCCGGATTATCCCCAAGATTTAAAAAATACTTTAAACGTTCCTCTATAGCTTCCTTATCTGCTTTATCCAGTTGTCCAACTCGCTTAAGCCAATCCCCTTGCGAATCTTTAAAACAGTTAGCATCAACAGTACATATCTGATGCACTAGAGCGAAGGAATTCTTAGAAAGACCATTTGTGCTTGTAGAATTAATCGGATATACAGTTGGCAAACCTTTATAGGTTTCTTGTGAAGTCAACGGAATTAGCGTCAAAGTTTGGATGTGTTTATAGTCATATTGAAATTGGTCACTTGTCCAAACAATATAAGGATGCTCTCCCCGAAAAACCCAACTCGAATTAATCACCTGAGCGCAAGAAATTGTCTTGCATTCAATTTCCCCTGGTTGATTTATCTCATAAATATGATGATGACCGAGTTTGCAACGAAGACATACTCTATAGGGATTGATAAAATAAATCCAACCTTGACGCGGTTTTTGTCCAGCCACTCGCTCACTCCAATTCACTCATTAACTTTTCTCTTTCTTTGTAGAGATTAAGTCTCACCTGTTCCTCTGGTTCGTGGCTATATTTAACCTCAAGCATCGGAGCAGTGCTATAGACATATTCTAGTAACTGATTCAGTTTATCCTCTCCGGCACCAGCCCATTCTCTCCTGATGTTGTCAAGCATGAGCTTCAGACCTAAAGGTAACTTTAAATCATCCACATTACCAGCTCCCTCACCAAGTCTGATGAATATACTTTCTCCCTGAGATTCTTGAACAATCTCTTTGCCATTCATTTGATTTAAAACAGCGTCTATGCCTTCATTCCAAGGCCCATAGTAATAATAACGCCAATCTAAATCAGTAAGCTGCTTGTCTGTCCATTTGACCGCATAAAGATCGGCCAAATACAAAAACTTGATTAACTGCGTTTTTGTAATATAGCCTTTTGTTGCGTACACAAAGTATTTTATCAGGTTTTCTAGCATGGCTTTAATTCTTTTGATTTCAAAAAGCTCCCTGATTAATATTATAATTTGTTCGCTCAGTTTAACTTTAGCCTATTATATCATCCCAAGGAAAGCTTGGCTATTAAACAACTAAAAGTTATCACAATTTAATTGCTAATCACTAATCGCCCTAAAGCAATTAGCAATTAGCAATCTTACCCAAATTATCACATTTTGCTGATAATTCTCTGCACGATTTCCACGCCTGTTACTGCTTGCCAGCCAAACAGCCCTAACAGCACAACATTTAGAAAAATGTGGGCGTTTCTGGCCAAATTGTTGCCTTTTTGCATCAAAGGAGTTAGCGAGGCTGCGATCGCAATTATTGCCGTCATTCCCAACCCTGCGAGCAAGTGGGAACCCACGAACAATTTGCCGTTGTTGATGTAGGTGACGGCCATTCCGCCGATCGCCCCCGTTACCATCAAGGCTAGCAGCAAAGAGCCCATCTGGTGGTGTTTAATGTTGAATTTGCCCTTAATTAACTCTTTTTTGACTTCGCCTTCGGCACTTCTAGTCCGGCGGATTTGCAGGCCGAGATACAAAGCATAAAAGGAGATTGCTAGCAATACCCACATTAAAACTGGGTGGAAGAATTGGCTCCAAACTTTCACTGACTGCGGAATTTCGAGGTTCATGGTGTTCTCAGGATTAGCAAACATACTTCATAAAACTTAGTATACCAGTAAGTCCCTCTCATGTGATGGTAAAAACATACAGAACGAGACACTATTATGCCTGCCACTAAACAAGACGCTGTATTGATTCAAGCCGCCAAGACTGGCAACATTATTCACGTCCAAGCTTTACTCGCTAAGGGCGTTGACGCTAATGCCAAAGACTCTGAGGGGACGACGGCTTTGATGTTTGCTGCCCAAAAGGGCTATACAGAAATCGTGCGTACTCTACTAAACAATGACGCTAATGTCAACCAGGTGAGCAGGCGTTTTGGGCTAACGGCTTTGATGCTGGCGGCGGCTCACAAACAGGCTGACTCTGTGCGGCTGTTGCTGGCTGCTGGTGCTGATGTTAATGCTAAAAATGATGATGGAAGTACGGCTTTGATGGCGGCTTCTCTCAAGGGCGATATCAATGTTGTGCGGATGTTACTTGATGCTAATGCTGATGTAAATGTGCGAGATAAAGATGGAGATTCTGCTCTGAAAATAGCTGCTTTCTCCGGTCATCTAGCTGTTGTTAAAGCTTTGGTAAATGCGGGTGCGGTTGCTGACAATTCTATGGTGTTTTTAGCTGTGCGTCAAGGTAGCGCTGAAATTGTGCGAATTTTGCTCAATTGCGGCGCGGATGCTAATGTTAAAAATCTAGAGAGCAAAACTGCTTTGATGCTAGCTGCGACGGTGGGAAATTTGGCTGTTGTCGAGGCGCTATTGGCTGCTGGTGCTGATGTCGAAATTCGCGACAAAGAGGGCGAAACTGCTTTAACTTTGGCTGCAGATTCCGGCAATACTGATGTGGTGCAAATTTTGCTTGCTGCGGGTGCTAATGCGAATGTGAAAAATGGAGATGGGGGCACGGCTTTGATGGCCGCTGCGGCTGGGGGAAATTTGCCGATCGCACATATCTTACTCGATGCTGGCGCGGATATCAACGCTAAGGATAAAGATGATGAAACTGCGTTGAATTTTGCGGTGGTTGAAGGCTGCGAAGATGTGGTGGAATTGCTCTTAAACCGAGGTGCTAGTGTCGGTGCGAGAAATCGGTTGGGCGATACGCCTTTGCTGGTGGCGGCTGTTCACGGCCATAGTGCGATCGTATCGGCTTTGCTGCAAAAAGTAAACTCTAATCAGGCTGATTTCCTGAATGCTAAAAACTTTGGGGAAACGGCTTTGACGCTGGCTGCGTTTCACGGACATACTGAGACGGTGAAAGCCTTGCTTGACGGCGGTGCAGATCCGAATATCCCGGCGGATTTGGGGAAAACTGCTTTAATGAAGGCGTGCGATCGCGGTTATATGGCGATCGTCCAAATATTAGTCGAAAAAGGTGCGGATGTCAACTTGCTGGATGATTCGGGCGCAACTGCTTTAATGTGGGCCGCACATCGGGGTTATGCTGAGGCCGTAAAAATTTTAATTGATGCTGGTGCAGAGCTAAACCACAAAAATCCGGGAAATTATACAGCTTTAATGCTGGCTGAGTTTAAGAGTTATTCCAGTGTGGTGAAATTGCTAAAAAGTGCTGGAGCACTGGAGTAAATATAGCATCGCGGGAGACGTAAACGGCGGTTGAAACCGCGTCTACACAAACCAAGTCCGCCTCCGCGAACTGAGGAAAATGCGGTGTCAATAAAAAACGTAATGTTAACCATCCATTCTTCAACCCGCGTCGGCGGGTTTTGTTTTTGTAGGCGCGGTTTCAACCGTACGTCCTATCTTGAAAATATCTGCGTTTATCTCCGTTTATCTGCCTTAAATCTGTGGTTTTGCTATTCATAAAAAATTTATGCAACAAGTCTCAATCCGCTTTACGCACCCAGCCATTAATAGTAAAACGACTATCAGCAAAAGCTTTCGAGGGACAGCTAACTCGCAAAACTTCGTGCATATACCGACTAAGAAAAAATACAATGCTGTTATTACGAGGCTCAACGGTTCTAAATGTCTCGTCCGCTACATAAAAATTGTTCTCGATTTTGCTGTCATAAATTTGCAATTCCCCACCTGAAAAAGCTTTTGGTTCTCGATTGAAATAGTAAACATAAGTAAAAAATCGGCTGGCCGTATCTGGAGAACCACTGTCGTTATGAAGTTTATAAAAGTTGTTGTCGTTGTGCATGGTTAGCTGAGCTTCTATATCACCAAGCGCAAATGATTGGATATTTAATTTTCGCAGCACGTCGGGGAGAATTCCTTTGATGCGATTCAGGATCAGTGTTGAAAATTCCGGGAATGAGTGGAGGACCATCGAACGGCGGTAATCTTCGGCATTTGTGGAGGTGCTGGTACTCACAAATTCTGATTCTTTTGCTAAAACATATTTAATTAGTTTGTTCTTTTCGGCTGGTGTCAAAAAGTTGTCTATTTGGGCATAGCGAGATATTAAGTCGTCATTTACAGGCTGCGGAGGAGCGGGAATTTCTGCGGGAATTTCGATGGGAATTTCTGCGGGAGTTGCTGGCTGCTGCGGTTGCAGTTGCTGCAA
Organism: Microcoleus sp. N9_A2; assembly: GCF_036701775.1. Taxonomy (NCBI): domain Bacteria; kingdom Bacillati; phylum Cyanobacteriota; class Cyanophyceae; order Oscillatoriales; family Microcoleaceae; genus Microcoleus; species Microcoleus sp. N9_A2. Next base: position 11,533 of record NZ_JAUBRH010000073.1, read on the forward strand.
GTAAATTGGGGGTTCAGTAACTAATCCGACTAGGTGTTCGCTGGGAAAAGAAAGGGCGGAACGCCCGTCGTCTATGGGGATTTGAAATAAGGTGGAAAAACCTACTGTGGGTTGGGTGCGATCGACTAATGTTTTGACTAGGCTGTGCAATAATGGTGTGTCGGATTTGAGCGTAATGGTGCACTGATGTCCGCCGGTGAGGAGGATTTTAACTTTTACGTCTTGGGGTTTAATTTGTTGTTGAGTGTAAGTCATATTTTTTTAAGGACGCAACTGGCAAGTCGTTAGGATATAACAGTTTTGATTGGTGTCACAGTCTTTTTGATCCCCCCCTAGCCCCCCTGAAAAAAGGGGGGGACAAGAGTGTCATAGTCTCCCGTCTTAGTAGGGGATAAGAGTGTCATAGTCTCCCCTCTTAAGACGGGATAAGAGTATTCTCAAAGTCCCCCTTCTTAAGGGGGATTTAGGGGGGATCGAGACTCTGCTATCAACGAGGGATACAAAAGATTTAGGCGCTTATTGACACCCCCGAACACTATTGTATCCCTACCCTATGATACACAATTGAAAATTGCTAGGTATTATTCCTAATGCAAAAAGTGGCGGATGTCGGTGAAAACCATTGTGATTCCGAGTTGGTTGGCTGCTTCAATGGAATCTTTATCGCGCATACTTCCGCCCGGTTGGACGATCGCAATTATTCCAGCCTCAGCCGCAGTTTTGACTGAATCGTCGAAGGGGAAGAAACCGTCACTAGCCAAAATCGCTCCTTTGCTCTTCTCTCCTGCTTGTTCTAATGCTAGTTTAACCGAACCGACGCGATTCATTTGTCCGGCGCCGACACCGATTGTAGTGCGATCGCGCGTCACAACGATCGCATTTGATTTGACGTGTTTCGCTACTTTCCAAGCAAACAGCAATTCTTCCCACTCTTCCGCCGTCGGCTGTTTCTCAGTAACTGCCCGCCATTTGCTAGTTTCTTCTACTGCATTGTCTGACTCTTGAACCAGCAAACCACCTGCAATAATTTTAACAGTTTGCGGCGGCCCTTGAGTCAAATCCGGCAAAATCAAGACTCGAACTTTCGCCTTCTTCTTGATAATTTCTTCCGCTTCTGGTTCGCACCCCGGCGCGACAATACATTCTAAAAAAGTTTTGGTTAACGCCGTGGCAGTAGCAGCATCAATCGGGCGATTTAGGGCGACAATGCCACCGAAAGCTGAGACGGAATCCGTGTCGAAGGCTTTTTGATAAGCTTCAGAAATAGTTTTTCCCAAGGCTGTGCCGCAAGGATTTGTATGCTTCAGAATAGCGGCGGCGGGTGTGTCGGGGAATTCTACGATTAGCCGCCTTGCTGCTTCTAAATCTACTAAATTATTGTAGCTTAATTCTTTGCCTTGCAGGATGGTGCTAGTCGTCCAGCCTGTCGGTGTACTTCCGCTTTTATACCAGGTGGCGGCTTGATGGGGATTTTCGCCGTAGCGGAGAGTTTGCAACTCTTTTCCTGATAAATTAAACTGCTGTGGTAGCGAAGATTTTTCAGCGGATTGGCTGCTGAGATAATTTGCGATCGCGCTGTCGTAGTTGGCTGTATGTTTGAAGGTTTCCAGCGCGCATTTTTGCCGGAATTTCAAGGATGCTTCACCGCCATTTTTTCGCAGTTCTTTTAAATAAGTATTGTACTGTTCTGGGTCGCACAAAACTGTCAAATGAGCGTGGTTTTTGGCGGAAGCTCTCAACATTGCTGGTCCGCCGATATCTATCTGCTCAATTGCGTCTGCTAGAGTAACTCCTGGTTTAGAAATTGTCTCTTCAAATGGATACAAATTGACTACAACTAGATCGATCGCCCGAATTTGATTTTCGGCTAAATCTGCGATATCTTGCGCTACATCGCGGCGCGCTAAAATACCTCCGTGGATTCGCGGGTGAAGTGTTTTAACTCGCCCTCCCAAAATTTCGGGGGAACCAGTATATTCCGCAACTTTTGTAACTGGGATTCCGGCTTCTTTGAGGGCGCTTGCTGTCCCGCCGCTGCTAATTATGTCAAATTCAAATTGTTCTACTAGACTGCGCGCTAAGTCGATTAGCCCGGTTTTGTTGGATACGCTCAGAAGTGCTAGACGTGCCATTGGTTTGAAATTGCGATCGCAAAAATAGATAGGTTATATTCTATATCACATCTGCCCGCAGGGAGATGATTTGGTAATGGCTAATTATGATTATTTTTAATAAAACAAAGATGAGTTCGCTTATTTTTGACCATATTTTTTGTCAAACTTATATAATATTTTATACTGACCAGTGGCTTCTAAATATGTAGAACTTGCGCGTGGAACTGGTTATTTTGTGAGTGCGAGGGGGATTGAAGCCATATCCAGCTTGCACAGTTCGTGTCGCTACGTAAGTGTCAATGTTGTTGAAATTACTTAATAAAACTTAATAGATAAATGTATGGCGATCGCTCTTGAATTTTAATGATGTTTTATGATGAATTCTAAAAGTAATGTGCTAGCCTAGCATCGGGTGTAAATTGCTCTACCCTAAATTTTTCGGAAAATTGGGCGATCGCAATACCTTAATCTAAAAAATAATTTGGTAGGTTTAAATAGGTTTTTTCAAGAAGCCGATCCAGAAAATAAGCTCAGTAATATTAGCAGGAACCAGAAAAACATGGCTACAAACATGACCAATAGAACAAACTACCAAGAAATGCCCAAAAAATCAGCCGAGAACTCGACACAGGCCAACATTTCAGAAGCTTATAGTCTTAGTCTGTGCGAAATGCAGCAGATGGAGCGAGCAATGGAACAGCTACAGCAGGATTTGAAAGCTAGCGAATATCGGTTTCGGAATGTGATCGAAAAAAATGCTGACGGCATCGCAATCGTCAACAAGCTAGGACTTATTTGTTTTGCCAACCCGTCAGCAGAAGCACTGTTTAACTGCACCGCAGAGGAACTTCTAGGGCAAGCATTTTTTGGCAATTTAGTAGTAGAAGTTTCAGCTTGCGACATTGAGATGGCGACGGATATTATTCCCCAAGTTGGAAAAACAGAAGCACCAGGAACTCGCGTCGTGCAAACAGAAGTTGAAGCTATTCGCAAGCAAAAAGCAAATGCTGTAGTAGAAATGCGGGTGGTGGAAACGGAATGGGATGGAGAAATGGCTTATTTAGCTACGCTGCGGGACATTACCGATCGCAAGCGCGCAGAAGAAATGCTTTGGTTGTACGATCGAGCTATAGCAGCTACTAGCACCGGAGTTACGATTTCTGACGCCACTCACCCAGAACATCCAATTATTTATTGCAATCCCGCATTTGAAAGCATGACAGGTTATCGGCGGCAGGAAATTATCGGTAAAAACTGCCAATTTTTGCAGGGAAGCGATACCGATCCGGTGGCAGTAGAAATAATTCGCCAAGCCTTGCAAACAAAGAGCGAATGCAAGGTAATATTAAAGAATTACCGCAAAGACGGAACAACTTTCTGGAATTGTTTCTCAATATCTCCCGTGCGCGATAGAACTGGCAAATTAACTCATTTTATTGGCGTACAGAGAGACATCACCCAGAGCAAACAAGCCGAAGAAGCATTGCATAATTCCGAAGCACAAAGCAGAGAACAAGCAGCTCAACTAGCCGCCGCACTTAACAAACTTAAAACCACTCATTCCCAATTAGTTCAGAGCGAAAAAATGTCGAGTTTGGGATTGCTAATTGCCGGCGTCGCTCACGAAATCAACAACCCAGTGAGCTTCATTCACGGCAATCTCGCTCATCTCAAAAATTATACTCAAGACTTATTTCACCACCTCGAACTGTACGAACATCACTATCCTAATCCAGTCGAGGAAATTCAACAGGAAAGAGAAGAAAAAGATCTCGATTTTTTAGCTGAAGATTTACCCCAAATACTGTCTTCAATGAGCGTTGGCGTCGATAGAATTTGCCAGATTGTGCAGTCGCTGCGGAACTTTTCACGGCACGACGATTCACAGATGAAACCCATTAACCTCCACGAAGGTATTGACGGCACGCTGTTAATTCTCAATCACCGTTTGAAAGGAAATGGAGAAATGTTACCTATTCAAATTGTAAAACAATACGGAGAATTGCCGCCTGTTGAGTGTTTTGCGGGGCCAATCAATCAAGTTTTTATGAATATTCTCAGCAATGCGATGGATGCTTTAGATGATGCGAACAGTAGGCGAACTTGTCAAGAAATGCCAGAAAATGTCAGCCAAATTAGGATTTTTACGGAAGTTGTCGCCAATTTTGTAGAAATTAAAATTGCCGACAACGGCCCGGGAATAACTGAGGAAATCAAGCAGCGCATATTTGATGCCTTTTTTACTACCAAACCCATTGGCAAAGGCACGGGAATGGGTTTGTCAATTAGCTATCAAATTATTGTAGAAAGACACAACGGCGAACTATATTGTAGTTCCGAATTGGGCAAGGGCACGGAATTTACTATCAAAATGCCGATCGCACATTAGCACGGCGTCCCCATTGCGGGCCTTACCAACTTGCTCTATAAGCAAGCCGGACGATCGCACTCCTAAAAAACGAGAAAAATCGTTTTTTCTCGTTACCCGAATCAGGCTGGTAACGCATACTTAGAGGCTTTGCCTCCCCATTGTAGAGAGAATTATCAGGTGCTTTTCCGCTCACCTTACTGCATAAATAGCCAATTAAAAAACCTCTGCACCCTCCAACTTCTTAAAAGTTTCAACCTTAGCCCTCGCCGCTTCCCCGCAAGTCTTCGGCGTCGGGAACATCTTCCCAGGATTCGCCAAACCTTTCGGATTAAACACCTGACGCACCCACTGCATCGTCTCCAAATCTACCTCCGAAAACATATCCGGCATAAAACACTTCTTGTCAGCGCCGATGCCGTGTTCCCCGGAAAGACTTCCCCCAACTTTCACGCAAAGCCTGAGAATTTCCCCGCCCAATTCTTCCACCTTTTCCAGCGCACCTTTTACCGAGTTATCGTACAGAATCAGCGGGTGCAAATTACCATCTCCCGCGTGAAATACATTCGCAATCCGGTAGCCGTATTTCTCGCTCAAACCCTCAATTTCTTTCAAAACATAAGCCATTTGCGTGCGCGGAATTACGCCGTCTTGCACGTAATAATCCGGGCTGAGATGACCCGCCGCTGCAAAAGCAGCTTTCCGCCCTTTCCAAATTTTCATCCGCGTTTCCGGGTCATGGGCCGTAGTGATATTTCGCGCTCCATTTTGCTTGCAAATATCAGCAATTCGCTGTTTGTTTGTAGCTACTTCCACTTCTAAACCGTCGATTTCTACGAGCAGAATTGCCGCCGCATCGCGGGGATAACATCCTGTTGCTACTACATCTTCTACAGCATTGATGCTGATATTGTCCATGATTTCCATGCCGCCTGGAATAATCCCAGCGCTGATAATATCGGAAACCGATTCGCCCGCTGCTTCTATGCTAGGAAAATCCGCCAACAGAACGCAAATCGATTCCGGCGCTTTCAGGATTCGCAAAGTAACTTCCGTGGCGATGCCTAAAGTGCCTTCGGAACCGACAAATACACCAGTTAAATCGTAACCAGGCATTTCGGGAATTTCGCCGCCGACATCGACAATTGAACCGTCAGGAAGTACCAATTTTAATCCTAAAACGTGATTGGTTGTTACTCCATATTTAAGGCAGTGAACGCCGCCAGAATTTTCGGCAACGTTGCCGCCAATCGAACAAATAATTTGACTGGAAGGATCGGGCGCGTAGTAGAAACCTGCGCCGCTAACTGCTTGCGTTACCCAGTTATTAATTACTCCCGGCTGCACAACTACTTGTTGATTTTCTAAGTCTACTTTCAGAATTTTTCGCATCAGGGCGGTGACAATCAGCACGCAGTTTTCTACAGGCAAAGCGCCGCCGGAAAGGCCTGTTCCTGCGCCTCTAGCCACCCAGGGAATTGAGTTGCGATCGCATATTTTGACCACATTTGCCACTTCCTCGGTAGTGCGCGGCAATACCACCAAAGCTGGCCGCTGGCGGTAGCTGGCTAGCCCGTCGCACTCGTAGACAATCAATTCTTCGCGGCGCTTTACCACGCCGTTTTTGCCGACTACAGCCTCGAATTCTTTAATAACGGGTTTCCAGTTGCGTTCGGTTTCTACAGCTATCATTAGTAACTTTTATTAGGGAACTCTCAATAATATTGTTGCAAACTTTACTATTTTTGTGCAATTATTTTTCTAAGGGTTGCAATATTGACACAGGGAAGGATCGGCAGTCTCTCGACCGTCTGGAAATAGTTTTTCTTTAGTATAACCGCAGTTTTTGCATTTATAGATTGCCGATCGCGCTAGCTGAGTCGGAAAATAGCAAAGTCCGCAGGGCAATCCGATTTTCGTCTCAGCAATATCGAATCCCGGCCAACCGCAATCGGGGCAGAATTGCTTGAATTTTTTAACTAAATCCAGAGTTGCATTTTCGATGTTTTTCATCCGAGTTGGATTGTACATCGCCCGCATATCTGTTTCGATGTGAACTCGGCCGGTTGACGATTTTCTTAAGCCTGCTGTCACCGCGTCAAACAACTGCTTTTCAGTAGTTATTCCCTTAATAATTTCTCCATTTCCTTTAGCAGCGTCGCCCACTATAACCACCATTGCGTGTTCGGTAAATCCAGCTTTTTTAGCAAAATCATCTGCTTCTTCGATACTAGAAACTAACTGGTGACTGTAGTTAGTTTCCACGGACAAAGATTCGCCGATTATTTCTAGATTGTTGGCTCGATCTAATAACAGCACAATTTCTCTATTAGCTGGCAGATACGGCATCATCGGGTGAGGGCCGAAAGTACCTTCGCTGGCAAAGGCAAGAGTTTCGCCCGCAATTTCTAGGGCTTTTTGTGCTTTATGGCGAGCCGCTTCTATTTGAGTTCCTAAGCGTTTAACTTCTCTGGTGAAGGTGCCGAATGCGTCCGTGTCAAGCTCCGCAGGTACTAGGATATTTACGCCCAATTCTCGTTTCAAAATGGGAGTAATCACCCGTTCTTTTTGGTGCATTGTAGCAATAACAGCCGTGCGATCGCTCAATAATTGATGGGAATTCACAGGCTCAGAAATATTAGACATATAATCCGATTATTTGAGTTTTTTACGACTTAACAAATCCAGAACAAAAATATCCCCATCGTCATATAATCTTTGGCGATTATTGCCTAGTTCTTTTAAATTTGCTTGAAAATCCCAAGCGTTCTCCGCTTGATTTCTCAGCCAAGTATTTTCGGTACTAATACTTGATGAAAGAAAACTTTTTGAATATGCTGCTTCCTTTGCATAAGAATACGCTACATATCTAATAGATTGTGAAGTTAAATAGTCAGCCAAGGGTTCACTGCCTTTGAATAACGGCATACCGGGGGGAGGACTCGCTCCGCCCGGCCAATCTGCCAGCAAGATTTTATTCCGCTTAAAATCCAGTAAAAAAGGTCTTTCAAGTCTTGTTAAAAGTGTTTCTCCTTCAGCAATTGACTGCTGCATTTTGATATGTTGAGCAATCTGCTGATCCGATACCAAAGCTACATTATTTATGCCGGATTTAATGTTACCTGCAAATTCCGAATATCTCAATTTAAGGCTGTTGCTGTTATTGCCAATCATTATGCCAGCCACAACCATAGCAATCAGTACAGGAGCAGTATTAGATAATTTGCTTTTTTCTCCCGCTTCAGTTTGAATAAAAGCTCCTGTCATCAATACAATTATTGCTGCCGAAACAACAGGAAACCCGTACCGATAACTGTCAGTTCCTCCAGTAGACAACCCTATAATAGGCATTACGACCGCAGCACTTATCAAAAAAGATAGAGGTGCTTCGCGACCGGATATTGTCCAATTGCGCCAGCGAAGGATAGCAAAACCCAGCAATCCTACCGAAACTCCGTACACATTTATTACCGAGCCAATACTAACTTTTAACGCTTGCACGAGCGTAAAATTTTTGTGTAAATAAGTTCCGTAAGCCGATCCGTGATATCCCTTGCCCAATAGCGGGTAAAGTAAAGTTCCTGATGATTGGTACATGGAAATCATCCAGGGCAAAAGCAGCAGTAAAGTTAATATTCCAGCTAGTAAACATTCGGAGGCAGCAGTTCGGCGATCGCCCTTTGCTCCTAAAATGTAAAAAAAGTAGCTTGCAATAACTAGAATGGTACAAGCCGGAATCAAGCTGGTTTTCAAAGACCAGACACCCGCTGTGACTAAAGCTACAATACAAGCATTAGGAATCCAGCGGCTGCTCTCCATCTCTTCCCAGTCAAGACTTCTGAACAAGCTTAAAAACATTGCTGTTCCCGTTACTGTACTGCTGGTATTTAACTGAGGATAATATATGCAAAGAAAAATAAAAAGCAATAAAATTGCTGCTTCTTTGGGAAGATTTTTATCCTTGAAATAACCTAAAAGAAGTCCTACTGATATTAGGAAGGAAACGCCGGGATCGATTAGATGGAGATTTTCGTTTCCGAGCGCGCTGAGAACGAAGGTCTGCAAGAAAGGGTGTCCTCCCAGGGAAGACAGCCTTCTTTCGCTGAACGGATCTGGGCCCAAAGATCCCATTTGTAGCATCTTATGTGGATATACAAAATAGGCATGGTAATCGTCTAAGCCTTGGAAATTTAGACTGTAAACCGAGCCTGCATAGTGCCAAAGATTCAGAAATACGACTGCAAAAATACCTAAAATAAATAGCCAGTGGCTACGAGCTAACCGAATCTCAGATAGCGAATTGATGAATAAATTTCTAATATTGTAAAAATCGCTCAGCCAATATATAAATCCTAACGCCAAGTAAATTAAAACTGTGGTTTGCGAAATAGTCCAAGTAACATTCAATACTCCCCCAAAGCACATACTCCAAGCCATCCCCCAAGCGGCTCTTTGTCCCCAGTCAACCCTATGCTTGGGAAAAAGGATGCGATTGATTGCTCCACCCCAGCCGATGAGGGAGATCAGAATGAAAATTCCCCATGCAAAGGAGAGAAAGTATGAATTCATAATTGTGACCTCAGTATCGATTTAGAAGGTAACGCTCAGACGCACCCTTTGACTTAATAAATTATCAACTCAGCACTCAAGTGTCGTCACAAGCGACAAATTGCTAACTGCCCCCAGCCACTCCCCCAGCTTGACCTCTGAGTACAAAAATTACTCCCGTCATAATCAGGGCCACGCCTACTAACCGCAGCGGCGGCAAAGGCTCGTTAAATACAATTTTGCCGCCCAAAACAGTAAACAAGTAACTAATTGACAGTAAAGGCGAGACTATGCTAATGTTGGCGCGAGACAAAACTACGATAAAGCCGATCGAAGAAACTGCATACAAACACAGACCTGCAACTATCAAAGGCTGAGTTGCCATTGCCATAACTTTTTCTACTAAATTAGCAGCGCCGATGGGCCCTAAGATTTTAGCTCCTGCCTTCAGACTAAATTGACCCACAACGCTGCACAAAATAGCAGCGAGCAAAACCAGAAAAACGCCTCTATTCATGAATTCACATACCTAATACGACAGCGCGAAAATTGCCGACAAAAAACTCGCCTTAACAGCTTTGATTAAGTTTTATTGAATTTTGTTAGCCACCCCTATTTTAAGCATACATACTGGAAAAGCAAGTATTATCGATCGCCAGCAACAGTGGAAAAAACCTATGGCAGAGCAGACCAACATCAGCACGGAATACACCCTCGAACTTTCAATACTCATGCCCTGCCTTAACGAGGCAGAAACTTTAGAAATCTGCATCGAGAAGGCACAGAAGTCTCTGCGCGACCTTAATATTGCCGGCGAAGTCATCATAGCAGACAATGGCAGCACTGACGGTTCTCAAGATATCGCCACCAGAATGGGGGCCCGAGTCGTCCCCGTAGCAGCCAAAGGGTACGGCAGCGCCCTGATGGGAGGCATCGTAGCGGCGCGCGGAGTCTATATTATCATGGGCGACGCTGACGACAGCTACGACTTTTCCAACCTCGGCGCTTTTGTCGAAAAATTGCGGGGAGGCTGCGATTTAGTGATGGGAAACCGCTTTCAAGGGGGCATCAAACCGGGGGCAATGCCGCCGCTGCACAAATATTTAGGAAATCCGGTGCTGACGTGGGTTGGGCAGCTATTCTTCTCAAGTCCGGCCGGCGACTTTCACTGCGGGTTGCGGGGTTTCAGGAGAGACTCTATTTTGAAACTGGACTTGCAAACAACGGGGATGGAATTTGCTAGCGAAATGGTTGTCAAAGCCTCTCTGTACAAGTTGGGGATCGCTGAAGTCCCAACGGTACTCTCTCCCGACGGCCGCTCGCGCCCGCCGCACCTGCGAACTTGGCGAGATGGCTGGCGCCACCTCCGATTTTTGCTGCTTTACAGTCCCCGGTGGCTGTTTCTGTATCCCGGTACTGCGCTGATGATTTTGGGCCTAATTGTTAGCATTTGGCTGTTGCCCGGTACTCAAAAAATCGGAGGAATCAGCTTTGACGTACACACGCTGCTTTATAGTTCGATCGCAATTATCGTCGGTTTTCAAGCAGTAACTTTCGCTTTCTTCACCAAAGTTTTCGCCATCAGCGAGAAACTGCTGCCGGAAGACCCGAAACTAAATAAAATATTTCGATATGTTAGCTTAGAGACCGGATTGATGGTCGGAGTCACGCTAATTTTAATTGGCATAGTTGGGTCGTTTTTGTCATTAACTATCTGGAGCGAAACAGCTTTCGGTTCTCTCGATCCTTCTAAAACTCTGCGTTTAGTTATTCCTTCGCTCACTTGCCTGACTGTGGGCTTGCAGATGGTGCTATCGAGCTTTTTTCTCAGTGTGCTGAGTTTGAAACGGCGATAGAAGAAAATCAATTTTGTCGATAAGTTATACATTATTTGGTGGTAATTTATGATATAAAATTAAGGTGTGAGTGCCAAGAATGCTGTGTGAGATTTGGCAGGAGTCAACCGAGTCAGAATCGGAAAAAAATTGAGTTGAAGGCTAGGGAATATTTAGGATTGATGGCAGGGCGATTCCTTACGGGATAGCAGCGCTTCAGGCTGTTTGGGAGAAAAGGGCGATTCCCTAGGGGATAGCTTCGCTTCACGCGCCACACAGACTGAGATTTGCGAAAAATTCCGTCAGAGAGCTATGATATAAAAGTCAGAGAGAAGCTGGTATCGATTATGCTACGCACATTTGAGGCTCTACTGAAAGGAAAGCTGTTAGAGTGGACGAACGATGCTCCGCAACAGAGCGATCGCCCGCTGAAAGTTTATGTGACTTTGTTAAAGGAAAAGTCTAGTATAAGTGCAGAATGTCGCCGTCAAAAAATAGTTGAAATATTGGAAAAACTGGCGGCGAGTCAGACTTTTGCTGAAGTCACAGCTCCGGTTGCGTGGCCGCGAGAGATGCGTCAAGATCGTCCGCTTCCTGGTAGGGATGAATGATGCTACTGATAGTAACATTATTATCTACGCTTCTCAACCAGAACACACCCAGATTCGGCAGTTTATTCGCGAGATCGAAATAGCATTATCAGCAGTTAGTTATGTTGAAGTTCTCGGCTATCACCGACTAACTCAAGAGTCTCGCCTATACTTTGAGGAATTTTTTGGGGTGGTTGAGGTTTTACCTATTTCCCAAGCTGTACTCGATCGCGCTGTGACACTGCGACAAATGAGGAAGATGACACTTGGCGATGCTATTATTGCAGCAACCGCTTTGGTGTACGGTTTGACTCTAGTGACGCGAAATATAGAGGATTTTCAATGGATTGCTGAACTGACTCTGATTAACCCGTTTGAGGCTGAATTAGGTAGTTAAGCGCGATCGCACTTTAGGAAGATAAGGGCGATCGCCCTTTACCAAATCGACTCAAGACTCAGCATAAATCCGGGAAGAATATCTTCACCTGATAAAGTAGCAGGCGACGACAGCAATTCAACTTCTGCGCCCTGACGATAAATTTCAACTTGTCGAGACTTGCGGTTAATTAACCAACCCAAACGCGCACCATTATCTCGATACTCTTTCATCTTATCCTGAGTTTCTTTCAAACTATCGCTCGGAGACATTAACTCGACTACAAAATCAGGACAAATGGGAGGAAATTTATTTTTTTGTTCGGCAGTAAGAGCATTCCAGCGTTCTAATGTGACCCATGCAGCGTCAGGCGCTCTATTTGCACCATTAGGGAGTTTGAATCCAGTTGAGGAATCAAACACTTTACCGAGTTTATTTTGCTCGTTCCAAATCCAAGTCTGTGCTGTTAATCCTGCATTGCTGTTTCCAGTCTCTCCTCCTGCTGGTGACATGATAATTAGTTCTCCTTTCGCTGTTCGTTCCAGTCTAATATTCTCATTTTCCTGACAAAGCTGAAAAAACTGTTCGTCTGTCAGCTTAATGATGGGGTTGAGGTTGAGGGTGAGGGTAGTCATAGCGGTATTTTATCGTGGGCTAAACGACCTTTATTAAGGATTGTAGCATATCAAGTAAGTCTTGAGGGCGATGTTCTATCTAATCAAAATTGAGCGGTCGGTTTGGGCGCGAGCACTTTGGGAAGAAAAGGTCGCACTTTGGGAAGAAAAGGTCGCACTTTGGGAAGAAAAGACCATCGCACTTCCAGCCAAAATCAGTCTATATTAGAATTAGAGCTAAAAAATACCAGCAAAAAGTCTATGCCGACTTATAATGAGGTACTAACTCAAGTTCAACGCCTCGCACTGACTGACCAACTCCGATTATTAGAGGAATTGAGAAAGATCATTCATCAGGGGGTTGAAGTTGAAGGCGATGATGATGTGATTTCAGCAGAAGAAATAGCGGAAAGTCAAGCAGCATTGGCAGATTATTTCGCGGGGCGCGATCGGGGAATCTCATCAAAAGAACTTAAGTTGAAGCTGTTCGGAGAAAAAAGTGACTGACTACATTCTCCTAAAATCAGCACAGCGGTATTTACAACTGATGCAACTGGACGATCGAGTCCGTATTGTTAAGGCTTTAGATGCGCTGGTGACAGACTCGACAGGACTTGACATTAAGCCTCTCAAAGGTCGTCTTGAGTTCTGGCTGCGAGTGGGTAAATATCGGATACTTTTTGTAGAAGATACGGATAATGAGGTATATATTGTGACTCTGATTGGTTCTCGCGGTGATATCTATAAATAAGGGCGATCGGACTTTAGGACGATAAGGGCGATCGCGCTTTGGCAAGACATGGGCGCACTTTGGTAAGAAATGGTCGATCGCACTTTCTTTGAGCCAAAATCAGTTTGATTGGGTTTGGCGCTCCTAAAGTTGCTATAATTTATCGATAATCCCACAGACTAGGAGATTAATATGCAAGTCAAAGATATGACAGTTGAGCAACTGCGGGACTTGATTCGGCATACCGTTGAACAATGCTTAGAAGAATATTTGGGCGATCCTGATGCAGGTTTAGAAGTTAAGGAAGAAGTCAAGCTGAAATTGTTAGAGTCAATGAAGCGCAAGCAAGCAGGAGAAAGCAGCATCGAAGCTGGGGAAGTTTATCAAAAACTCGGCATGAAGGCGTAATGAGCTATTTGGTTGAGTTGACAGCAGAAGCTCTGGTTAACCAAGAAAGATTGACTCAGCCTGTGCGGGAGCGTATAGGTAATAAAATCAATTGGTTGGCTGAAAATTTTGAACAAATTACTCCTATGCCGTTGTCGGCTAATCTGGCAGGTTTCTTTAAGTTAAGAGTTGGTGATTATCGGGTAATTTATTCTTTTGATGATGATTTAAAGGTGATTACTATTCACCAGATTGGACACTGGAGAGAAATTTATGATTAACTGAAGGGCGATCGCACTTTATGACGAAAAGGGCGATCGGTTTTCCCTAGCTCCTAAATTGCTATAATAACAATCAGCCAAAAAATCTCAACATAAAGCCTATGTCTACTTATAGCGAGGTACTGAGTCAGGCTCAAAGTCTCACTCTTGAAGAGCAACAGCAACTTTTAGAAGTATTGTCAGCATTGATGCGCGATCGGGTAAGAAGCAAAACTCAGGGTAAACGATCGGAAATTGATGCAGCACTGATTGAAATGGCACAAGATCCAGAGTATCAAGCTCAAGTGCTACAGATGGAGGCTGAGTTTGCGGTAGCGAGTTGGGAAGCTTTGCAATTGGGACAATCTCCTGTATGAACCGGGGAGAAGTCTATGATGCTCGACTTGAACCTGTTGAGGGTTCTGAACAAGGAGGAACCCGTCCTGTTATCATCGTTAGTCGAGCTACAATCAATACATATAGCCCTGTAGTTTTGGCTATTCCCTGCACTACTTATCAAACTGGTAAGCGAGTTTATCCCACTCAGGTATTAATTAAAGCTCCCGACGGTGGATTAACGAACGATTCTATCGCTATGGCAGATCAAGTACGGGTATTATCTAAACCTCGCTTATTGAGTTTACGAGGAATGCTTAGTGATGAAGCAATACTTCTGCTGAATCAAGCTCTATTAATTGCGTTGGATTTGCCTGGTCAAGTTTAATTGCACTTTGGGAAGATAAGGGCGCACTTCGGGAAGAAAAGGGCGATCGCTTTTCCCCGAATCCCGAATTGAGATATAATAAATAACACGCAAAAAAATCAGCGAAATAAAGTGTAATCTAAGACAGCCTATGTTGACTGTAGAACAGATAGAAAATGCGATTCTCGAACTTCCGCCGAACGAAATTGGAGAGTTGTTAGAGTGGTTTTTGAATTTGGATTACCAACGATGGGATATTCAGCTAGAGAAAGATATTGCTAAGGGTAAACTGGATGCTTTAGCAGGAGAAGCGATCGCAGATTTTGAGAGTGGTAACTATCGAGAGATTTAATGCACTACACGAAGGAGAAAGTTTTGGGATTGTTACCATGCTTTGCCATCAACCGTACAAGCTACAGCAGATCAGTGTTATGAGTTGCTGAAGGCAGATCCGTCTCATCCTTCTCTGCATTTTAAGAAGGTTGGTAATTATTGGTCTGTAAGGGCCGGACAAGCTTATCGGGCGTTGGGTATTGAAATTAAAACAGGTATTTTGTGGTTTTGGATTGGTACTCACGCAGAGTACGATCGGCTGATTGGAAAATAAGGGCGATCGTACTTTGGAAATAAAAGGGCGATCGCTGTCGGGGCGACAAGTCACCTATAACGCTGATAGAATAAGCCTCATAGCTCTTATGCCTTGTTGATAATTAGGTA
>NZ_JAUBRH010000074.1:0-26695 GCF_036701775.1 Microcoleus sp. N9_A2
AGCAACAGCTTGCCTGAGATTCAAAGGTGGCTACTTCTAGCTGTGCTCATTTTTTAGTCTAAACTACAGTATAAAAATATTGACTCTTTAAAAGTTCGTAGTGAGGACTTCAGTCCTCTGTTGAGGGAGTTGAGTTAAGAAGGACTAAAGTCTTCACTACAAACAACAGCAGAGCGTAGAGTGTACGCCCTGCTTTTAGTTTTTGGGACTGATCCCCAAAGCCAACCTAGTTGACAGCCATCGCCAGATTGAGTTCTGGATCTTGGAACAAGGGAGTGCTGAGGTAGCGTTCGCCGAAACTAGGCTGAATCATCACAATCAATTTCCCGGCATTTTCGGGACGCTTGCCGATTTTCAAAGCCGCACACAGTGCCGCACCGCTGGAAATACCGGACAAAAGTCCTTCTTCTCTGGCTAAGCGACGCCCGTAGGCGATCGCCTCGTCATCGCTAACAATTATCACTTCGTCGATCGCATTCACATTCAGCACCGGCGGCACAAAACCAGCACCGATACCTTGAATTTTGTGAGGCCCAGGCTTTCCGCCCGAAAGTACCTGACTGTTAGCCGGCTCAACGGCGATCGCCTTAAACTCGGGTTTCCGCGACTTAATCACCTCTGCAACACCCGTAATCGTACCGCCAGTGCCGACTCCAGAAATCAGGAAATCCACCTCGCCGTCGGTATCTGCCCAAATTTCCTCAGCCGTTGTCAAACGGTGAACGTCCGGGTTCGCCGGATTCCGAAACTGCTGCAACATATACGCATTCGGAGTTTTGTCCACAATCTCTTGAGCGCGGCGGATGCAGCCGCTCATGCCCTCAATGCCGGGAGTTAGTTCTAGTTGGGCCCCGTAAGCACGCAACATCGATCGGCGTTCGGTGCTCATCGTATCCGGCATTGTCAAAATCAACTGGTAGCCCTTAGCCGCCGCCACCATTGCCAAAGCAATTCCGGTATTGCCAGAAGTCGGTTCCACTAAAACCGTTTTGCCTGGACTAATCAGCCCTTCGGCCTCGGCTTGATTGACCATACTGACACCAATCCGGTCTTTTACCGATGCTGCCGGATTCATGCCTTCGAGTTTGACCACAATCCGAGCCAAGCAGCCTTCGGCTTGGGGAATGCGGTTGAGTTGCACCAGGGGTGTGTGCCCCACCAATTCTGTAATGTCGCCAGCAATACGCATAATCTTTGTCAGTTGGTTGTTGAAAGTAAATGTTAATTCCTAGTTGGCAATACTAACTAGATGTAATACATAATATCGAGCTGCCGTCTGCCATTGCGTTTTTCGCGCAGATCCTGTAGCGTGTATTTTTGCAACACCAAGTTGGCAGTCGATCGCGCTTCTTGCCAAACTTCCCAAATCACCGCACTTTCTACAGTTTGAGCAGGCGAGTCTTTTTGGGAGCGATCGAACTCTGAGCCTTCGAGACAGTTGATAATTTCTAGGAGTGTAATTTTCCAGGGTTCCCTCGCCAAGATATAACCTCCCTTAGCTCCTCGCTGGCTGCGAATCAGCCCGCAACGTCTCATGGTAGCCAGCAATTGTTCTAAATATCGATCGGGAATATTTTGCTGAGCCGCTATCTGGCGAATTTGCAGAGGCTCGCCTTCTTCGTAGCAATCGGCAAGCTCCAGCAAAGCTAAGATTGCGTATTCGCTTTTACAGGAGAGTTCTACCATAATTGCTTCAAATATCAGAATTATCAACTCCGAAGTCAGATGTTAAAATTCTCCTCAATGTTGAGTTGCCAATTCTAACTCCTAACTTTACCTTTTATTATACCCCGGTTTTCCACTGAACTTAATCGACTTTCGTCACTTCATCCTTGGGACGATCGGCACTCTCGCTTCTGTGAAACCTGCGTTGCTAGTTTCGACTCTCTCCGCTTCCACGACGGCATTATATCAAATCTTTTAGCATCGGAATTCTTCCTATCTCTCTTCTCAACAAGCGCGTGAGTCAGCGTCAATCCCTCGTCATCTGCGGTGAAGAAATTCTATTTTTTGAACCGCAGATGAGGGCAGATCAACACAGATGAACGCAGATGAATTCCGGTTGCACCATCGGGAATTGTTAAATGTTGACTGGATTTTACTATTCCGATGCTACCGGAATTGATATTACCTCAAGAAACCGGGTTTCTGCGTCTACGACTAATAATTTTTAATTTTTAATAGATTCTCGGCGCCCCCTTTGTCCCGAAAACAAAAAAGCCCTGCAGCAGGCAGGGCTAAACTGGGCCTTTAGAGTTGCCAGCAGAGAGGGTATTACCGCCTCCCCCTGCCTCCTCTAACCCGCTCTTAGAACGTGAAAGTAGTTCTCAGAGTACCAATAATGATGTCATCATTACGGTCATCTTGATTAGGATTTGTCACCCAAATCACGCCCGGAGTAACAGAAATGTTGTCCGAAAGCTGAAACTTGTAGAACCCTTCAACGTGATAGGAATCATCGTTGCGGAAGCTCCGCAAACTCCTCGAAGCTTCAAGTTTATCCAAGTAAGGCTCACGACCTACCACCAGCCCTAGCAAGTTGCCTTCTTTCCCTAAATCAGGCAAAGCCAAGGTGACAGCGTAGTTCCAGATTTTCGCATCGCCGATGCCGAGAATGCGGGCATTGGTTAAACCGGCCCAGCCACCAAGGATAAATCTCGGGCTCAGTCGCAACGAAGCCTGAGCTCCATAGGAGTTGGTGACAACTTTGCGAGCGCCGAAGCCCTCAAAGCCTTCGCTCAAACCGTTGAGAGAATTAGCCACGCCGGTACCAGTGAAACCGCCGAGATTGTCGATTCCATTCCCCAAACCGTTGTCAAAGCCAAAGTTACCTCGGTTAAAGTAACCGTGGTTATAGTTGAAAGCAACTTGCAAGTTGCGTCCAGGGGTAAAAGTCAACTGACCCATCGCCGCGTAGTCGCCGTTCAACAAGCCTGCGCCCCTAGCCGGACTGGCTGGATTTGACGCCAAATAACCAAATGACAGAGAAGTTGGGCCGAACACGCCGCCCAGTAAGCCCCTGCCGCCAAAGGCATAGTCAAAGCCAATACCTGCACCGCCACCTAAGCGATAAATGGGGTTCCGCTGTCCAAAGGCGCTCAATGACCCGTTGCCACCGTCAAAGTCTTCAAAGTAAGGGTTGACAGTCGGCAGAATGTCGTCCCACACGACAGCGTTGGCTGCAAGGGTAACGTTCAGTCGCTGACCGACGGGGAACTTGTACAGCAAGGTGTCGAGGGCAACAACGTTGTCGGTTCTGCCGACTACATTCCAAGTTTGAGTGCCTTCGCTGGTAGCACCAAGGTTGAAGTTGCGACCGTTGCCGACTTGAAGCCTGGTCAGCAGTAAGTCTCTGCCGGTGAAGCTCGTATTTAAATTTAGACGCACCCGTTGTTGGAAGACAGCTTCGTTGTTGTCGCTGCCGACTCTTCTTTCGTCTCTGCCAAACAAGCCAACGTTCCCACCAAAGTCATCGCTGAGAGCGAAAATTGCTTCCCCAGTCAGCTTGGTAGTGGTGGAGAATTGGTTGGCTTCGAGTTCGGATGTCCGAGCTTCCAGAGCATCGACGCGACCGCGCAGGGTTGCCAGTTCCGCTGCAAATTCTTCTTGGAGCCGTTGGAGGGCTGCCAAGTCATCTCTCGTAGCGAAGTTGCCAGTGCCGCCTCTAATTAGCTCGCTCACCTTGTCTAAGCAAGCATTTAAACCGGCTGCGAATTCGTAGCGGGTCATGGCCCGGTTGCCGCGGAAGGTGCCGTCGGGATAACCAGCAATACAGCCGTAGCGCTCGACTAGGGATTGCAATGCTTGGAATGCCCAGTCTGTGGGCCGCACGTCGGAAAGTTGAGATACTGAGGTAACTTGACCTTCAGTTTCGCCGCCGGCAGCACCTTCGGTGCTGTACTGGTTGAGCTGTTCTAATGTGGCGGCTGGGTTTTGCTCTTGTGGTGCGGCAGTTTGGGCTAAGGATTCAGCCGGTTGTGGCAAACTTTGTTCTGCCGACTCTGCCACTGCCGGGGCTGGAGTTTCTAATTGAACTGCACCGATTTGCTCTGGGAGAGCGGTAGCTGCCGGGGCTGGAGTTTCTACTTGGGCTGCTGGGGCAGAATTTTCTACTGGTTGAGCGACTGTTGGCTCAACTGCGGCTAAAGATTCACTTGTAGGTTGTGATGCCGCTTGGGGATTTGCCTCAGCAGGGGCTGTGTTGGCTCCGACGATCGCACTTTCAGTTGCAGCAGTGGCCACATCTGCCATCGCTGCCTGGGTTGCGCTGCCAGCGACTTGGGAAATTTCTTCTACTGGCTCGGAGGCTGCAGTTGTTTCGGAAACAGCAGCTAAAGCATTTAGTTTCGCTTCGGAGGTTTCAGCGGTTTCAGCGCTTTCAGCTTTAGCGACAGCGGGATTTAGCGCATCAGCAGGCTGCTGAGCGTCTGCTGCCATCGCGCTCGAAGAAACTACTAGGGTAGCTCCTAAGACTGCTGGGCTGATTAGTAAGTAACTCCACAAAAATTTCGACATATTCACTCTCATCCTCACACCGATTACAGAGAAACTTTTTTAGTCTTCTATGTGGTCAGTCGTTGCTCCACTAGCATACTCTAAAAAGAGACCTAAAATTCACTTTTTCTTTTGATTCTTTCGGGCTGACCTAGTATATAGATGTGACTGATGGCTACAGAGAGCCTGTTTTTTTGCCTGTACTCAACGGCGTCAAAACCAGACCAGGCTTGGGCTGTCGATTGATTTTACTGATGACACTTGATAGCGCCCGATCGCCTATTTACTTTTTAGCACAGCACGCCCGACTCGTCTAGGCTGATTCGACTTTAACCGATACTTTTTTGCTAACATTTGCTAACAAATACATATTGAGAGCTGATCTCAACCAAGGTGTATCAACTGATGCCCGTAGAATTTTCTACAAGCTCTTATATTCTTGCGTTCAGCTTGGTTATCGCTTACAGCTATTAGCCAATCTGATTATTTGCTTGGATAATGTAGAGGCAACTTATTTATATAGCGGTTGCGTACTACCAAGGTTTTTCACCTAAATCTGAGTGGCTAAATTCATTCTATATGATATGAAAACCTCTAGCAAATGTTAGTGATTGTTAGCAAATGTCAGAAAACTTTTAGTGTTAATCAACCTCCAAGCTGTGCCCGAGAACGCTAAAGACTTGGCGATGATCGAACAATTCTAACAAATCAGCGTTGATTTTGTTGTGAGCTGCTTCTTGCCGCAAAATTTTCATCGCTGCCTCTGTACGCAGGGCTCGCTTGTAGGGGCGATCGCCTGCTGTCAGGGCGTCGTAAATATCGGCGATCGTCATCAATTGCGCTTGAATTGGAATTTCTGACTTGTTTAGACCTCGCGGATAACCTGTGCCGTCGAGTTTTTCGTGATGTCCGTAGGCAATGTCTGGAACATTTTTCAAATCCTTTGTCCAAGGAATTTGTTTCAGAAACTCGTAAGTGTGAGTTACGTGAAATTCTATTGCTGATCGTTCTTCCGGCGTCAGGTTGCCCCTCGACACCATCAATTGCACGATCTCGTCTTGGTTCAGCAGGGGTTTCTTTGCCCCATCTATATCTCTGTAAGTTTGTCGAGAAATTTCTCGCAGTTGAGCTAGCGGTTCTGCTGCCAAAATGTGAGGCTCGTTTGCCTCTAGCAGCACTTCCCAGTATTCTGCTAATCTGGTTTTCGCCTCTGCTAGCTTAGTGTCTAGCTGTTCGATTTCCTGGCATTGAGCGCACTCTGGCTCCTGGATCGGGTGTTGTCGGTAGGCTGAATGCTCCAGCAAGTATTTATATTTAGACTGGACGCATTCCATTTCCATTGTCCGTTGAGCTAAGCCAAAGCGGTGGCGAATGATTTCTAGCTGTGCGGGGTAGAGCTTTTTCTGTTTGGTCAAAATTGCTTCGGGTACTCCAATTTTGCCAAAATCGTGCAGCAGGGCGGCGTAGCGAAGTTCTTGAATTTGGCGGTTGTTAAAGTAAATAGAGCGCAGTCCTCCGCTGCTGACGGTGTTTACTTCTTCTGAAAGGCTTACTGTGAGGGCTGCTACTCGTTCTGAATGGCCGTAGGTACAGGGGTCTCTGGCTTCTATGACTTGTACCGAGGCTTTGACGAAGCCCTCGAACAAATGTTCTATGCTGTCTTGGAGTTGATTGCGCTCGATCGAGATTGCTGCTTGAGAAGCGAGCGATCGAACTATCCTTTCTTCCCACTCCGAATACTGCTGCGTCGATTCCCAGGCATTGTCTGCTGTCAGCACCGTATCTGCCTTTGTTTTGCGGTTGATCAATTGCAGTACACCTATTGTCTCCCCCTGTCGGTTTTGCATCGGCAGTACCATTACCGAGCAGGTGCGGTAATTAATATCCCTGTCAAAACTGGTATCTAGCCGGTAGGGTACGCCCGAGGGTAAGTCGTAGGCATCAGACAGGTTCAAACTTTGACCTGTAATTGCCACGTATCCTGCCAAACTTTTGTCTGTCAGCGGCAGAGCAAACTCTTTAAACGACAGGCTCGGTTTAGAAGCGTTTTGGGCTACCTTGAACAGCAGCTTAGATGTTTCGTCGCTGTGATCTACTAAGTAAACGCTGCCAGCATCGCTGTAGGTAATTTCCCTACTTTTGGATAAAATTAAGTTTAACAAGTCGCTCAAATCTTGGGCGCTCGACAGAGCCGCGCCAATATCTAAAAGCTTTTCTATCAGATCGGTTTTTTCTGCTGCAGACTCGTTCTTGAACTCTGGCTTTTCAAATACGATCATGGTCGGAGGATGGGGAATAGCCTTTTATACATTGAACGTTGGGCCTCTCGACTTTTTCACACCCGATTTTAACCCCAAGTCGATTTTTTATTTGCGAGCTTTCCGCGATCGGCGACTGTGGCTAGATGCAGGACTCTTGTTGGGTCAACTGGCACTCTTTTAATCTAGCGCAGAAATCTCTTGAGCTAGCGCAAAGTCTTTCTCAGTTAAGCCTCCGGCATCGTGGGTTGTTAAGTTAACTGTAACTTTGTTGTAGGAGATTTCTATGTCGGGGTGATGTCCTGCGGCTTCTGAGGGGGCGACCAACTTATTTACAAAGGCGATCGCTTCGATAAAATCTTTAAATGAACCTGTACACCGCAGTTGTTTACCTTCAACCGTCCACCCTGACAATTGACTGGCGCGCTCTTGAATTTCTGTATCGTTAAGTAGGTCAGCCATAATTTATTTTACTTTGGGATTAGCAATGGCAGATTAATAGTCCACCTGCAGAAAATCCTACCAAAAACTATCCGCTCTCACCAATAGTATTGAGCCTCAAGTTTTAACACTCAAGATTTAACACTATTTGAGGTGAGAGCGGTCTAGCGGGTCTTCAGATTAGAACCTGACTGCCGGGAGAATCCCTAGCTCAGCCTGGTTCCCGATGGAATTCGTTTCCAGTTGGAAACGAGGGCTGGCTGCTAGTGAGCGGCCCCGGCGCACAGCCGGTAGTTTCCAATCTGATGACCCATGAGTTTACTACCTATCATGGGCATCACCTCCGGGATTAGCTAAATGGTTTAATATTTGAACGCACCTCACCCAAATACAAGATTTGGTGTGAGGATTTGTGCGCTAGCCCTTGCCAGCGTAACCGAAAGAACCTGCGTTCTGAGTATCATTTCAGTAATCACAATTATTAGAATAACACAAGGAATTAGAAGTGGGGGGATGCAAATTGATATTTTTGCAAGATGCGGGCAAATTACTGACGGAGCGAGGTTTTCGATCGATCTCTACAGCCAGCGGACGATCGCAGTTTCAGCCATTTGCCTATATTTTCTTCAGAATCCGGGCTGTGCGGTTATCAGGTGCATGGCAACTCTGGCGGCGGGGAAAGGCCGATCGATTTCTTGCCAGATAGGAGAGTTCACCAGATATAAAAAAACAAGTTGTTCTAGCCGCAGGCAGACTTGGTTTTTGTAGAAAATAAACTTTTTTTAGGGCGCTAATGCGCTCGAATCCTGCAAACAAAAAGCTCCCGCCACCAGGCAGGAGCTTTTTAAGCATTAAGGGTAAAGCCTAAAGTGCTTTATCTTACCCTTTTAAAATGTTGGAAATTTTGATATTTCGCGCTGATTACAGAGCGTTACCGCGAGGCAGAACTTCTTCAGGGAAGATGAAGTTTTCGTGGGGTTGGTCAGTCGGAGCCATCCAAGCACGAATGCCTTCGTTAAGCAGAATGTTCTTAGTGTAGAACGTTTCAAACTCAGGATCTTCAGCAGCGCGCAATTCTTGGGATACAAAGTCATAGGCGCGCAGGTTTAATGCTAAACCGACGATGCCAATGGAGCTCATCCACAAGCCTGTGACAGGTACGAACAGCATGAAGAAGTGCAACCAGCGCTTGTTGGAGAAGGCAATTCCGAAGATTTGCGACCAAAAACGGTTGGCTGTCACCATCGAGTAGGTTTCTTCTGACTGAGTTGGGTTGAAGGCGCGGAAGGTGTTAGCACCTTCGCCGTCTTCAAACAGAGTGTTTTCCACGGTTGCACCGTGAATAGCGCACAACAGCGCGCCGCCCAAGATGCCTGCAACGCCCATCATGTGGAAGGGGTTGAGCGTCCAGTTGTGGAAGCCTTGCAGGAATAGCAGGAACCGGAAAATTGCTGCGACGCCGAAACTGGGGGCGAAGAACCAGCCTGATTGACCCAAGGGGTAAAGCAGGAACACCGAAACAAACACGGCGATGGGGCCGGTGAATGCTAGGGCGTTGTAGGGACGGATGCCTACCAAACGGGCGATTTCAATCTGACGCAGGCAAAAGCCGATCAGTGCGAAGGCGCCGTGGAGGGCGACAAATGTCCACAAACCACCGAGTTGGAACCAGCGGGTGAAGTCCCACTGTGCTTCGGGGCCCCACAGGAACAGCAGGGAGTGTCCGAGGCTGTTGGCTGGGGTGGAGACTGCTACGGTGAGGAAGTTGGCTCCTTCGAGGTAGGAACTTGCTAAACCGTGGGTGTACCAGGATGTGACGAAGGTGGTGCCTGTTAACCAGCCACCGATGGATAGGTAGGCGCAGGGGAATAGCAGGATGCCAGACCAGCCTACGAAGACGAAGCGATCGCGTTTGAGCCAGTCGTCGAGTACATCAAAGATGCCTCTTTCGGTCTGGGCGCGTCCGACTGCGATTGTCATTTACGCAAATCTCCAAAAAGATATAATTACAACGGATTTGTCTCTAGTCATTATTCCCCAACGGTTGCCTCTGCTTAGCAGAAAACTATTTGGATTATGAACAGAGTTTACTTTTCTTTACCGTATTCAAGATTATAGAGGTAATTCTTTACAATGGCAAGTATTTCTTAAAGAACTTCCGGATCTTGACTTGTCCCCGAAGTCCTCGAAGTTCTCGAAGCCCTCGAAGAAACCCGGAATCCGGGCAGGAACTCACAGGCATCGCCCCTACAGAAAGCGGTTTTTTTTACAGGAATACTTCGTTACAGCCCGCCCCCACGGTTAAAAACCCGGTTTTTTGCGTCTTGATGCGTAAGTCCTGTCCTATATATATACTGAGGATAGAGCTCCAAACTTAGGTTTTTAAGACTATATGTTCAGCATTGACATCATTGTGAAAAATACGCCCGTCTCGCTGTCGGTGCAGCGGAAGTTGGAGGAGGACGCTGAGACTGTTTACCAGCAGGTACTGGCGGCGATTCGCAACTCCCAACCGCAAATTTTGGAACTCACCTGCGAGAAAAATCCTGAGAAAAAGGTGGCTGTACTCAGCAGCGAGATTTCTGGGGTGGTGGTTTCTCAGAAATCGGGGGCGTCATCTACAGGCAGATCCCCTGGCTTTGTCTCGATGACAGCAGAATGAGGGCTGGGGGTGTTGGTGCCGATATGGGCCAGTCAGCGGTTGCGGTGCGCGAGTTGGGTTTTTGCTGGCCGTCGGGCGATCGAGTTTTGCAAGGTTGCTCTCTGGATGTACCTAAGGGCGAGTTTTGGATGCTTTTGGGCACTAACGGCAGCGGCAAGTCTACGCTGTTGAGGCTGATGGCTGGGCTGCTGCACCCCCAGTCGGGGGAAATTGACCTGAGTGGGCGGGTGGGTTTTGTGTTCCAAAATCCGGATCACCAATTGGTGATGCCGACGGTGGGTGCGGATGTGGCTTTTGGTTTGGTGGAGGAAAAGCTTTCTAATGTTCAGGTGCGGGCGAGGGTGGCTGAGGCTTTGGAGGCTGTGAATTTGCTGGATTTGCAGCGGCGGCCGATTTATGCTTTGAGTGGGGGACAGAAGCAGCGGATTGCCCTTGCTGGGGCGATCGCCCGTCACTGCGAAATTCTGCTGTTGGATGAACCGACTGCTTTGTTAGATCCTGATTCTCAGTTGGATTTGGTGGCGGCGGTGCAGCGGTTGGTGAAAAATCGCGGGATTACGGCTTTGTGGGTGACTCACCGTTTGGATGAGTTGAATTATTGTGATGGGGCTTTTTTGTTGGAAAAGGGCCAAGTTGTCGATCGAGGAGATCCGGCGCGTTTGAAGCAGCGGTTGATGCAAAGTCAAGATGTTTAGGTGTTAAGCAATTTTTGAATTAAGTTACTCGGCGATTGAAATCGCTTCTACAGAAACGAAGTCTGCCTCCGCAGACTAAGAGAATGGCGGCACGCTAAATCAATCTCGCAATCCTCGATCGCGCAACCAAGCCTCTGCCCAAATTGTATCGGCTTCTGACAGCGGTGGTATGACTTCCCAGTTGCGATAATCTATCTTGAGGTCATAACTTGCTATGTCGTAAATTTGAGTGAATAATTCCTGCAAATTGATTATAGGTTCGGTATCGCCCGATCGCAGCGGTAAAGGAAAGGCAGGCAGCGGGTTCTGCACGTTAAAAGCGTACAAATCTGCTCTGGGACGGCGATTTCCCCGACACACCAAAACGCTATAGTGGCTTTCAATGTCATTGCCAATAACTGGCATTTTTTGACCGCGCCGCAATAAATCTATTTCAATTAAATGAGTGCGACTGGATAAAATTTCTTCTCGCTTTTCTTCGTACATTTGTCGTCCTTTTCCTGTGCGCTTATTGCTAGGCGAGAGGATTTCTATCAGGGTGATTAGTTCTTGGTTTCCTCTTTCTCTAATTTCTAAATAGCCTTCCCGAACCTGGTAGGGCATGGGAATATTTACTGTCAAGGGTTGTGTTGGTGGCGCTGCAACGGCTACGTTTGATGTGATTAATTCGGTTGTAGTTCTTGGCTGAATTACGTTTACATCAGGAATGCCAATTGATAAATTGTCGTCAGCGGTTTCATACATTCTCACTTCTACAGACACTAAATACTTAGGACGTAATTGCGGAGATAATAATCGGGCAATTTCAATAATTAGCCAGTGGTGTAGGGCAGGCCAGAGTTCGGGATGCTCTAAATACGGGTCCATACCGGGAAAGGGAGATGGCATTGATGTGACTCCTTGACTTAAGTCTATTTACAGTTTAGCAATGTTGTTTGGGGAAAATTAGGGCCGATCGCACTTCCGGTAAAATAGAATAATTCCTATTTGTGGAAGGGCGATTCCCTAGGGGATAGCTCCGCTTCACGCACTTTCCAACAATTAAACTTCGATCTGCAATTGTGTTTGAATTGGAACGCTGTTTTCATCCAACACAGACACCGCATTTACGAAAACAATTGTATGCGGGACTGCGGGCATTAAGCGGCGCAGTGCTTTGAGGTAAGATTCGGCATCGGGGCGGCGGCTGAAACGGGCGACTGTTAACCGCTGACAGTTGGGGAGGTGGCGAATTATGCACCAAGGTTGAAGTCGATCGCGATATGTCGGTTGTTTTGATATCATAGGAAAATCCTTCCCACTTTTGTGGGTGGTGAATGAAAGGCGATCGCTCTAGATTTCTCAGGTCAGGGGGCGATCGCTATTAATTGTATATTCATTAAATTACGAGTAGTCGTAATTGTCAAGGGCGGAATGGGACGAATTAGACTGCGAGTTCGAGAACTTGCTCAAGAGAAGGGTTGGACTCTTAGGGAAGTCTCCAACAGAACGGGTATTCCATATACTACGATCGCCACCTATGCCAGTTCTCCAGGTATGGCAACTGTTGACTACACGGCTTTGGACAAGATGGCTCGTGCGTTCGATATTGCGATCGAAGATTTAGTCGAGATTTTGGAACAGTAAACTGATTGTGCGTAAACGACGGCTCTTGCGTTAGCACTTTTTACACGATACTTGCGTATATTGGAATTTTCCGGCTGTAGACTAGAGTCAGGAGTTGTTCAGTTTGCCGGAGTTATATTAATGCCAATTAATCGTCTGTCTGATATACAAGAGAACTTGGAAGATCTGCAAGAGCAATTAGGCGGCAAGCAGAAGGCTCTAAATTTAGCACCGCAAGAAG
The DNA here is from genome assembly GCF_036701775.1 of Microcoleus sp. N9_A2. Taxonomy (NCBI): domain Bacteria; kingdom Bacillati; phylum Cyanobacteriota; class Cyanophyceae; order Oscillatoriales; family Microcoleaceae; genus Microcoleus; species Microcoleus sp. N9_A2. Next base: position 12,397 of record NZ_JAUBRH010000074.1, read on the forward strand.
AAAAAATCCGAATTAAACAGCAAATTCGAGAGCTACGCAAGGAAATTAGGGAACAGGAAGAGGAGTATTGGCAGGTTCTCGATCGGCAAACGAAAACAGTGGAGATTGCTGAACCGGAGGCTGAGCTTGAGATTATTGTTGCTGACATTGTCGAAGAAGTTGGGCAAATTGAAGTGCAGCGACAGTATCCCGATGAGGTGGTTCAGATTTTGCAGCAGATTCGGGACAAGCTGAACCAACCGGGACCGACAGCGGCCGCGAAACTCAAAGGCGTAATCTCCAGCATTCCGCCGTTTGTGGGAATTTCCTACGAGGCTGAATTGGATACAGAGAATTTTTTACAGCAGCATTTCCCAACGTTTCGGAAATGGGCTAAGGTATTAGCAAAAAAGTCCTAGACCTGGAGGAAAAAACACCCAATCCAGGTTTCACAAGTTCTTACAAACTTTACGATATTCCCTCCGAACTTGGTTCCAAAAACTTTGTCGGGCGGGATGAAGAGATGCAGCAATTGCACGGATTGTTGCAGGATGGGAGCCGCGTTGCGATCGCCGCTGCGTCGGGAATGGGCGGCATCGGCAAGACAGAATTGGCATGGCAATATGCAAACTTTCACCGCGATTACAATACCTATTCAGCCGGGATTTGGTGGCTGTTTGTGCGGGAAATGGGTTTAGCGCCGCAGGTGTTGCAGAAATCGCTGCGAATGGGAATTCAGCCGCCGGATACTCTGGAAAATCTGGAGGAACGGTTGCAGTTTTGCTACGAAGAGTGGGCAAAAAAAACCTCTGGGAATGCTCTGCTGGTATTGGATGATGTCAGTGATTACCGGGCGGTGCAGTCGTTTTTGCCTAGAAATCCCCGGTTTAAGGTGTTGCTGACAGCGCGACAAATTGTGCCGCCGCCTGTTGGGTGTTTGCCGTTAAAAGTGTTGAAACCGGAGGCAGCGCTAAACTTGCTGCGACTGACGGCTGGGGATTTGCCGGGAAACAAACTCAGACGGATTGATGCCCAGCTTGAAGATGCTCAAGCGCTTTGTCAGTGGTTGGATTATTTGCCTTTGGGCATTGAACTGGTGGGGCGCTATCTGTGGCGCAAGCGGGCGCTGTCCTTGGCAGAAATGCTGCAACGGTTGCAGAGTCAGCGATTGGAGGCGCGGGCATTGCAGGAGGCGGAAGCTGGGATGACGGCTAGGCGAGGAGTGGCAGCAGCCTTTGAGTTGAGTTGGGAGGAGTTGAAACCTCCCGCGCGGACGCTGGGGTGTCTGCTGAGCGTGTTTGCTCTGGCTCCGATTCCTTGGGAGTTGGTAGCCGACTGTTTTCCAGATTGGGATGAGGAGGATTTGGAGGATTGTCGGGATTACGAACTGCTGGAACAGAGTTTGCTGTCGCTGGTGGAGGATGAAACCTCAGATCCGGCTCAATCTGGGCTGGTGCAGGCACGCTATCAACTTCATGCTTTGATTCGGGAGTTTTTTGCGGCCAAATTGCAGGGACGCGCCGATGCTGAGAATTTGCAGAGAAGTTTTGCGACGGTGCTGACAGCGGTGGCGAAGACGATTCCGCAGACTGTGACGCTGGAGGTGCAGGAACGGGTGAAAGAGGCGCTGCCCCATTTGGAGCTGGTGGCGGAGCAATGGTCGCATTTGCTGGAAGATAGTGATGCTACGTGGTCTTTTACAAGGTTAGGGGTGGTTGCCCAGGAACAGAGTTTGTGGGCAGAGGCCCAGAAGTGGTTGAAAGCTTGCCTCCAGATGACAGAGAAACGCTGCGGAGCTGAACATCCTGAGACGGCAAAGAGTTTGAACAATCTTGCAGAGCTATACCGTGCAATGGGTCGCTACCCAGAGGCGGAACCCTTGTATGTGCGATCGCTCTCTATTGACGAGCAACAGCTCGGAGCCGACCATCCCTATACGGCAAGTAGTTTGAACAATCTGGCAGTCCTGTACAATGCAATGGGTCGCTACGCGGAAGCGGAACCTTTGTATGTGCGATCACTCTCGATCTGCGAACAGCAGCTCGGAGCCGACCATCCCAATACGGCTCAGACTTTGAACAATCTGGCAGCCCTGTACGGTGCAATGGGACGCTACCCGGAGGCAGAACCCTTGTATGTGCGATCGATCGCGATCTGCAAGCAACAGCTCGGAGCCGACCATCCCGATACCGCAAGTAGTTTGAACAATCTGGCAGAGCTATACCGTGCAATGGGACGCTACCCGGAGGCAGAACCCCTGTATGTACGATCGCTTTCGATCCGTGAGCAACAGCTCGGAGCCGACCATCCCGATACCGCAAGTAGTTTGAACAATCTGGCAGCCCTGTACCATGCAATGGGTCGCTACGCGGAAGCGGAACCCTTGTATGTGCAATCGCTCTCGATCTGGGAGCAGCAGCTCGGAGTTGACCATCCCGATACCGCAAGTAGTTTGAATAATCTGGCATGGCTGTACAATGCAATGGGGCGCTACTCGGAGGCGGAACCCTTGTTAGTACGATCGCTCTCGATCTGCGAGCAACAGCTCGGAGCCGACCATCCCAATACGGCAACGAGTTTGAACAATCTGGCAGAGCTATACCGCGCAATGAGACGCTACTCGGAGGCGGAACCCTTGTTAGTACGATCGCTCTCGATCTGCGAGCAACAGCTCGGAGCCGGCCATCCCAAGACGGCAAGTAGTTTGAACAATCTGGCATTGCTGTACGAGTCAATGGGACGCTACCCGGAGGCAGAACCCCTGTATGTGCGAGCCCTCACGATTAACGAGCCGCAGCTCGGAGTTGACCATCCCGCTACGGCAAGTAGTTTGAATAATCTGGCAGAGCTATACCGTGCAATGGGGCGCTACTCGGAGGCGGAACCCTTGTTAGTACGATCGCTCTCTATCCATGAGCAACAGCTCGGAGCCGACCATCCCGATACCGCAAGTAGTTTGAACAATCTGGCAGGGCTGTACGATGCAATGGGTCGCTACCCGGAGGCAGAACCGCTTTACCTGAGAGCATTAGAAATCTTGTTTAACCGATTGGGAGAGAATCATCCCAACACCCAAAAAGTTTGGAGCAATTTCATTGATTTTCTCTGGGATGCGATATCAACGGGTCAAGACTCGCAACTTTCCCAGCATCCAATAACGCAAGCAATGCTTAAGCGACTTCGGGAGACGGAGTAGCTGTTGCTGCTAGAGCGATTATTGCCAATTTCCTACAAAACTTACGCATGGGGCCCAGAAATCGGGTTTTTTCAAGAATACTTCGTTACAGCCCGCAGATTTGGCAAAAAACCCGGTTTCTCTGACGAAGCGCATAAGTCTCGATCGCATTAAAAAGAGGTAAATTGCGATTTTTCGTTTGGTGGGGGCGGGTTTTTGAGATAGTCTATCTGTGTCAGAAAGGGTTGGAAAAACCCGCCCCCACAGGTCGATCGAGGATGTGCGATATCTCAGATTTTACGGTTGATTCCCCTACTTCATCTCATATCCAAACAAATTCGGATCGACTTCTCCCAAATTCAAATCAGCCAAACCATACTCAGCCCAACGCCTTTCTACCATCGCCGCCACATCCGGATCGGACTCCAAAACTTCCCCCCATTCATGATCGGTTTCCGGCGGCATCTTCGTAGTAGCATCAATCCCCATTCTGCCTCCCAAACCAATCTTTTCACTGGCAAAATCTAACGTATCAAAAGGCGTATTCGGCAGAATAAATACATCCCGAACTGGATCGACTTTAGAACTAATTGCCCAAACTACTTGACGCGGATCGCGAATGTTGATACTTTTATCGACAACAATCACAAACTTAGTGTAAGTAAACTGCGGTAATGCACTCCAAAATGCTAAAGCAGCCCTGCGCGCTTGACCGGGATATGCTTTATCAATCGAGATAATTGCCGCCTTATAACTCAGCGCTTCCATCGGTAAGAAGAAATCGACAATTTCTGATACTTGCTGCCGCAAAATAGGGGTATAAATACGGTTAAGCGCGATCGCCATCATAGCTTCTTCCTTCGGCGGTCGCCCGCTAAATGTGGTTAGATAAATCGGGTCTTTGCGGTGCGTCATGCAGCTGAACCGAACCAGCGGCGAATCTTCCACGCCGCCGTAATAACCCATGTGATCCCCAAAGGGCCCGTCTGGCAGAACTTCCCCCGGTGTAATCGTTCCTTCTAACACGATTTCCGAGTCCGCCGGTACTTCCAAATCTACGGTTTTGCACTTCGCCAATTGCACGCCGGAACCGCCGTAAAGTCCGGCAAATAACCATTCCGATAAATCTACAGGAATTGGCGTTGCTGCGGCGAGAATGATTAAAGGATCGACTCCCAGGGCGATCGCAACTTCCAATTTTTTACCAGCCTGCGCCGCTTTCCGCAAGTGCCGCGCGCCGCCCCGGACAGATAACCAGTGTACAGTCATCGTGTTTTTTGACTGCAATTGCAAGCGATAAACGCCCACATTCGGCGTGCCGGTTTCGCAATCCTTGGTAATTACTAAACCGAGGGTGATAATTTTGCCCGCATCTCCCGGATAGGGGCGAATCATCGGGATTTTGTTCAAATCCACGCCTTCTCCTTCAAACACCACTTGCTGACAAGCTGGGAAGAAATCGCGGCCTGGTTTGGCTTTCACTACGTCGAACAAGACTTTGCCGAATTCTATGGCTTGGGATATCTTTTTGGGCGGTTTTGGCTGTTGTAGCATTCCCAATTTTTTGCCGAGCTCTTCTAGTTCGATCGGCTTTTCCATGTTCATCGCCCAGCAAACCCGTTGTTCCGTGCCCAACAGGTTAATCGCCACGGGGAATTCTGCCCCTTTGACGTTTTCAAACAAAAGTCCGGGCCCGCCTTTGACCAGCATTTGGTTGGAAATTTCGGCTATTTCGAGGTCGGAATCGACTAAAGCGCTAATCCGGCGCAGTTGTCCCCGTTCTTCTAGCAGTTTTAGGAATCCCCGCAAGTCTCTAGCCATTTTTTTTAAGAATTGTTAAGTGTATTTATTTTATTATTAGCCCATCGGCCACCATAAAGTTAAGCTACCATTGTCAGTTAATGAAAAATCCCCGACGTTCGCCCGATCGATTCCGCCACAGCCGTAGTTCCCGCAGCCAGCAGTTTTATCAGTCCCAAGCTGTTAGCCAACAAGCTTTTCAGCCTCCATATCCGTTGAGTTGCGAAGGCGCGGAAAGTTCGAGTTCCCCAGAAACGGCCGTAAAGTGCGATCGGGAAATTGCGATTTTGCTGCTAGATGCAGAAAACTTGAAACTCGACATTAATGCGGAAAAGTTTTTAGCCAGTTTGTGCAGCTATCCCCTGCAAGTTAAGATTGCTTTTGCTAACTGGAAAAACCCCAGCACCGGTAAGCTGGATACTGAATTGTACGATCGCGGTTACGAACTAATTCACGCTCCGGGCGGCGCTAACACCGCTGACGGTAAAATGATTGCCTTTGGTGCTGCTATTTTATACCGCTATCGGGATGTCCGAGAAGTTTTTGTTTGTTCCTCCGACGGTTTGTTAAATCACCTCTGCAATCAACTTCAAAATCAGGGATTGACTGTGTTTCGGGTGCGTAGTCAAAATGCTGTATTGTCTATAGAAAATCATCTGACTGGGGAGAGGAATCACTATTCTTGCAAAGAGGAAGTGGAACTCCCTACTTTTGCAGAACTGGCAAATAAAATTGCCGAGTTGCTGAAGGCAGAACACCAATCTATCGAGGAGCGGATAGCTTGGTTTTCTAGTATTACTCAACTTTTTCAAGAGCGCCGCGCTATCGAATTAACTTCTATAAATTCCACCAATATAGAAGCATTCGCATCATCCCCAAAAGATATAACCTGCGAACCAAAAGAACCTGCAACTTCCGACGTTGTTGGCGCAAACATTGAGTACGAAAAATTGCCAGAAACTGTCCCTGCTGATCCCGTGACGATCGATTCACTGGAAGTCTTAGAAAATATACTTGTAGAAATTATTGAATCAGAGATAAATAATTTCCCAAATAATGCTATTAATGTAGCTGAGCTTAAAAAAATATTTTTCATCCGATGTCAAGTTCAGGCCGATCATATAGTGAAAACTTTCTTGGTTGATTCCAGTTTAGTCAAATTTTTGAAATCGCGTCCTTCTGTATTTCAATTGACATCGAGCGGGAGCGAACATCACGTGAGGATAGTCCAAAAATCTTCGGATTCAAACACTTCTCCATCTGCCACACTGGAATCATCTTTAGCAAAAATTTTGATAGCTTTAACCGCTCAATCTCCAGGTGCTTACATTTCGACTATCCTAGTAGCAGGTGAATTTAACAAGCAATACGGTCAACCAATTACTAAAAAGCTGAAATCGCTGGATTTGGGCGAGAAATTTCTAGATTTTTTGCAGTCTTGTCAAACATTTAAAGTCAAGAAAGAGGGTAATGATTATCAAGTGGCGATCGCCCCTGGCTCATCTTTTTAATCTAATTAGGACTTATGCAGGGGGATCGGGAACCGGGTTTGTGTAGGAAAAAACTTGATTGTGACCCGCAGATTTAGTAAAAAACCCGGTTGCTTTGGTCAGGAGTACGTAAGTCCTGCTAATGTTAACCATATATTAAAGAAAGGTTATCGTTTTTGCAGCCATTTCTTAATCATTAAAAACTTAATCTGATGTTAACCATAATTTAAAACAAGCTTATTATTTTCCCTGTTTTTACTTAGAATTTCAGTCTATCCTATGGAAGAGATTTGTAAAGTCTGCTATTAATACTAAGGACGAGGAGTTATGGTTTTCTTCACTAAAGGCTGGCGACGCGGCTTGATAGTTACGCTAGCAGTAGCAGCATTTTCGCTCTCGTTGATTACTTCGGCTGTAGCTGCGGTAACACTAAACGGTTCGGGAGCAACTTTTCCGAAACCTTTGTACGATCGCTACTTCTCTCAGATGAGAAGTGCAAATCAAATTACTGTAAACTACGAAGGAACTGGCAGCGGTGCTGGTATCAAAGCATTAATTGCAGGCACTGTTGATTTCGCAGGCAGCGACGCGCTGATGAGTGGTGCACAAATCGCTGAGGTAAAGCGGGGTGTTATGGCGGTTCCGACTGCTGGCGGCGCTGTTGCAGTTGTTTACAACTTGCCCGGAGTGATAAATCTGAGGCTAAATAATGATGCGATGAAAGGCATCTTTGAAGGGAAGATTACTCGCTGGAATGATGCGAAAATAGCCGCAATTTCTGGACAAGCTAAAAACTTGCCCAATACTCCAATTCGAGTAGCTGTGCGGGCAGACAGCAGCGGTACTACCTTTATTTTTTCTAACCACTTGCAGGCGACCGGCAGCAGCATCAAAGCTGCCGCTCAGCCGAAGTGGCCAGACACCGTTGTCAGCGGTCCAGGAAACCCCGGCGTAGCTGCTTTGGTGAAAAATACAGCGGGTGCAGTTGGCTACGTTCAAGATACTTATGCTCGGCAAAATAATCTCCAAACAGCATTTATTCAAAATAAAGCTGGCAGATTTGTAGATCCTAGCTTGGCTGAAGCCGAAAAAGCTTTGGCTGGGGAATCCTTCCCGGCAGACTTCCGCTTGGTAGAAGGAAATCCTAATGATGGATATCCGATTGTTGGTTTGACTTGGCTGTTAATCTACAAACAGTATCCTGCGGCGAAAGCAGATGCTATTAAAAAGATGGTTAATTGGGTTATGACTACAGGTCAAGGTATCAACAAACAGCTAGAGTATACCTCGATTCCGCAAGGTACAGCTCAAAAGGTGATTCAAACAGTGAATCAGAGCGTGGTTGCTAGAGGTTAATTCAATTTTTTTCCAATAGTTATGAGTTTTGAGTTAAATGTATGACTCAAAACTCATACATTGCATTTATTAAGATGCAGGCACGCACAATGCTATCTATTTCATTAATCAAAGATTTCGCTGTTTACCAGAAAGAATTGGTTTAAAGCCTCTCCCTGGTCGGGAGAAATTAAAAGCAGACGATTCATTACTCCAATCCTCTTCCTTCCATGTCAACTGTCAACTGTCAACTGTCAACTGAATGAAGCCATAACTCGGTATGACCAATTCTTCAAAGAAACCGAAAAAATTGACTCGGAAGCCGGCAGCAATCAACACCCACGTAGATTTGACTGATACGAAGGGTGAAGGTTTGTGGCTGGAGTCGGGATTTACTGTATTTGTATGGGCTTTTGCTATAGCGACGGCGGGCATCCTGTTCTGGATGAGTGGAATAATTTTTAAGGATGCTTGGCCGGCTATTAGCAAGTTTGGACTAGAGTTTTTGTGGAATCCAAAATGGGATATCGGGGAGTTGCAGTTTGGGGCTTTGCCGTTTATTTACGGTACAGTAGTTAGTTCTGCGATCGCCATTATTATAGCAATTCCCCTGGGACTTTCAGTCGCGATCGTAACCAGCGAGAACTTTTTGCCGACTTGGGTGCGATCGCCCTTGGGATTCATGGTTGAATTAATATCAGCCATTCCCAGCGTCATCGTTGGCCTGTGGGGAATCTTTGTGTTAATTCCCTTTCTGCTACCTTTACAGCAGTCGCTGTTCAACAATTTCAGTTGGTTTCCCCTATTCAGCAGCGAACCTTTTGGGCCGGGAATGTTGCCCGCTGGCATACTTTTATCGATTATGATTTTGCCCACAGTCGCCGCCATCAGCCGCGATGTCTTGCTGTCGGTTCCAGTAGATTTGCGAAGTGCTTCCATGTCCCTCGGTGCCACCCGCTGGGAAACCATATTTAAGCTGTTATTGCCAGCAGCAAGTTCGGGAATTATCGGAGCGACTATCTTAGCATTGGGACGCGCTTTGGGCGAAACAATGGCAGTCACAATGGTAATTGGCAACTCGATTCAAATCAACAAATCTATATTAGCTCCCGGCTACTCAATTCCCGCTGTTTTGGCCAGTCAATTTCGGGAAGCTCAAGAAGAACTGCACATCGGTTCTCTAATGTATTTAGCCCTAATTCTATTTGTGATTACCCTATTAGTGAACGCAGTAGCAGTATTGTTGGTGCAGCTAATCGGCGTCAAGGGAGCTAAGAATTAACCATGACTCAAGCACAAAATTCAAACAGTATTCTGGATACAGAAATCTACAAACCCCTGTCACTGAGCCGAAATTTTTTCAGCCAGGGAATGACAGTTATTGCCTTCGCTCTTACAGGTCTTGCCCTGCTGCCTTTGTTCGCTATTTTGTACAAAATATTGGGCGAAGGACTGACACACTTAAGCTGGGAAGTGCTAGTATCTCTGCCCGCACCCGTCGGAGTCGAAGACCAGCCCAACGGCTTTGCAAATGCGATTCTTGGTACAGCTTTAATGGTGGGAATTGCCACATTATTTAGCGTACCAATTGGCGTGATGACGGGAATATTTCTGTCAGAGTTTGGCAGAGAAAACAAGGCGATAGCGAATACAATCCGCTTTATCACCGTCATTCTCAGCAGCGTTCCCTCTATTGTTGTCGGCGTGTTTGCTTACGCCCTAATTGTCGTTACAACTAAGGCTTTTTCAGGATTGGCCGGCGGTGTTGCTCTTGGTATAATCATGCTGCCGGTTGTGGCGCTGACAACAGAACAAGCATTAAAATTAGTGCCTACTTCCTATCGCCTCGCTTCTGCGGGTTTGGGAGGCGGACGCTTTCAAACAATGTTTCGGATTATTATTCCCTCAGCACTTCCGACTATTACCACAGGCATTTTACTTGCAGCTTCCCGCGCCGCCGGCGAAACTGCACCTCTAATTGTAACTGCCTTGTCGAGCCAATTTTGGCCTCCTTTAGTTGAGAAATTGGGGGAGATAGTTCAGTCTCCCGTCGGCACAGAAACTATCTCGAAAATCCAAGAAATTCCCGAGACACTGCTGACTCCAACTCCTTCTATGTCAGTATTAATATACAGTTACGCCAGCTCTCCTTACAAAGAGCAAAATGAATTAGCGTGGACTGCGGCCTCTGTCCTTTTGGGAATGGTTTTGTTCACCAGTTTAGCCTCCCGCGCCGTCACTCGCAAACGCTTGCAAAATCGGTAAATTGCGTGGAAAGGAAGAAGGAAGAAGAAAGAAGGAAGAAGGAAGAAAACAACTATCTGTGTATTTGTGATTTCCGAAATCAGTGCATAGCTATCAAGACGAACTAAATCAGACCATCGGGTAAAATTCTGCATCTAAAAAATTACCAACCACACTAGAAAGAATGCAAATAATGAAACCCAAAAGCAACTTAAAAGCTGAAAAATATAGCGACCAATTTTTAGAAGACGCGACTCCTGAAATCGACCCCAATGCAATGCCAGCCTTGCGGGTTCAGGACTTGAGTTTCTCCTACGGAACTCACAAAGTGCTCGAAAATTTGTCAATGAATATTCCTCACCCGCAAGTGACGGCGATTATCGGCCCTTCTGGTTGTGGCAAATCAACATTTCTTAAAGCTCTAAATCGCATCGGCGAATTGGAAGGAAAAGTACAAATAAAAGGCAGGGTTGAGTTTTTTGGACAGGATATTTACAGTCCTAAAGTCAATATTAATAGTTTGCGCCGCCAAATGGGCATGGTGTTTCAAAGACCGAATCCTTTTCCGCTGAGCATTTACGATAATATTGCTTACGGAGTGCGTATTTTTGGTCGTAAAAGCAAAGCAGAGTTAGACGAAATTGTGGAATCTGCCCTGAAAAGTGCGGCGCTTTGGGATGAAGTGAAAGATAATTTGAAGAAGTCGGCGCAGGGGATTTCGGGCGGACAGCAGCAACGGCTTTGTATTGCTCGCGCTTTGGCGGTAAAGCCAAGAATTCTGCTAATGGATGAGCCTTGTTCTGCTTTAGATCCGATTTCTACTATGAAAATTGAGGAGTTGTTTCAGACTCTGCGACAGCAGTTGACTGTGGTGATTGTAACGCACAATATGCAGCAGGCGGCTCGGGTTTCTGATTATACGGCTTTCTTTAATACTGATGAGAGCCGCATCGGCCGCATGGTGGAATTTGGGCCGACAAGCCGGATTTTTACTTCTGCAAGTAATTCGAGTACGAGAGATTATATTCAAGGTCGTTTCGGTTAATAAGTAGAAGGAAGAAGGAAGAAGGAAGAATGTTTATACAGCAAGCTTTTTAGCCATCTGTATCTTACTTTTAACTAAGTGGATTTACTTGCTTACACCTTGAACCTCTTTCAGAACAGGTAAGATGCCTGTTCCACAACAGGCAAATATTTTTGTGGAGCAGGCATCTTGCCTGCTATAGTTATGGAAGCCGCCAAGGTTCAACCGGACGTTATATCGTTTCCGGTTGCATCGGAATGATTTAACCGCAGAGAACACAGAGAACACAGAGGGAGACGAGAGAGATATGAATAATTCCGATGAAGAGCGGAATTAATACTATTAATTGCTGAAACTATTGCGGGAAATTGCAATTTTCTTCTTCCTTCTTCCTTCTTCCTTCAACATCTGGCTATATGTCTTCACCATTGCTAAAGCGAGAATTGGGTGTTTTTGGCGCAACTCTCATGGGCCTGGGCTCGATTGTGGGCACGGGAGTATTTGTGAGTATCGGAATTGCGGCGGAAATTGCGGGGCCGGGAGTGATTTTGGCTGTAGGTATTGCGGCTTTAGTTGCTGTCTGCAATGGCCTTAACAGTGCTCAGTTGGCGGCCAATCATCCTGTGAGCGGCGGTACTTATGAATATGGTTACAAATATCTGAATCCTTGGCTGGGTTTTACTGCCGGCTGGATGTTTATTGTAGCGAAAACGGCTTCGGCTGCTACTGCTGCTTTGGGTTTTGCGGGGTATTTTTTAAATGCAGTTGGTGTTGCCGATCGCACTTACCTCATCCTAACAGCATTAGTCGCCCTCGCCGCCCTAACTTTAATTGTCTTGACGGGAATCAGACGATCAAATATTGCCAATACAGTCACAGTCTCAGTTACACTCTTATCTCTGGCTGTCTTTATCGCTGCAGGTTTGCCAGAGGTCAGGTGGGAAAAAATGTCCGCGCTACAGAATGATAGCTCGATCGGCTCCATCCTCCACGCCACCGCCCTAATGTTTGTCGCCTACACCGGTTACGGGCGCATCGCCACCATGAGCGAAGAAGTGCGGGAACCGAGGAAAACCATTCCCAAAGCCATAATCTTTACTTTGGTGCTGACAATGCTGCTTTACGTGGCGGTAGCAATAGTTTTCGCAGGTGCGGGGGGAGATAAATTGTCCTTGCAAACAGGCGCTGCGGCTGCACCCTTGGAAGTCATCGCCCGCAGTTTCCGAATTCCGGGAGTTTCGCAACTGCTAGCCGTCGGCGCAATTACTGCCATGCTGGGAGTCTTGCTGAACTTAATTTTAGGGCTGTCGCGCGTCTGGCTGGCGATGGGGCGGCGCTTGGATGTGCCGCGAGTCTTGGCGCGGCTGAATCCTGCGGGCACAACGCCCTATGTGGCTGTGATATTTGTCGAAATTACGATCGCACTTTTAATTTTAGTCGGCGATGTCAAAACCACTTGGTCTTTTAGTGCCTTTAGCGTTTTGATCTACTACGCTATCACCAACCTCGCAGCGCTGCAACTTTCCCCCGCCGAAAGGCTTTACCCGCAGTGGCTGGCTTGGGTTGGATTGGCTGCGTGTCTGTTTCTGGCTTTTTGGGTGGAGAGGGAAATTTGGCTGACTGGGTTGGCGTTAATTGCAGCAGGTTGGGTTTTGCGGGCGATCGTCCGGCGACCGACAATAAACTAACATTATGATAGATTGAGACACCATCCCGCATTGTAGAGGGCCATGCCCGATCGAACTTCCTTCCTAGCCACTCAAGAATCAGTCGCATTCAGCGCCATCAGTCGCTATATCGCTCAAACACTAATTGCCATTCAGGAACAACATCCCGAATGGATAGCTGAAAAATACAGGAAAACCCCCTGGGCCAAACCTGATTTTCAGTCAGTTTTGATTGAAAAATTGACCAAAAGTTTCCAAGTAGCCAGCGATACCAAATCCCTGCTGCAGACAGCCAAAAAATATCTCCAAATTCTGCTGATTCCAGAATTCATTAATTCATCTCAATTCAGCAAAATATTTGCCAAAATTCAGCAGCTAGCCACAGCCGCATCGCAAAACACAGTTTCCCCAAAACCTCCAAATCCCACCGCAAATCAAACACATTCGCTTCCTATCGGCATTGCCATCTTGCTGCTAGATGTCGAAAACTTGCAACTCACCATCGAAACCGAAAAATTCCTAGAAAAAATCTCGCACTATCCCATCCAAATCAAAGTAGCCTTTGCCAACTGGCGCAGCATGGGCAAAAAAGATGCCGAATTTCACCAGCGCGGCTATCAACTGATTCACGTGCCCCCCGGCAAAGACAGCGCCGACTTAAAAATGGCAACAGTAGGCGCATCAATTTTCGTACATTATCCCACAGCCAAAGAGATTTTTGTCTGTTCGTCCGATCGCGCCCTCACCCACCTCAGCAACACACTGCAAGCCCACGGATTAACCGTATTTCAAGTCCGCAAGCAAATAGATAAAATCATAGTTTTAAACAGCCAAACCGGACAAGTAGAAACCCATTCCCTTGTAACCATACCGGAAATTACACCCGTAGAACAATTAGTTATTCAACTAAAAGAATTAATCAAAAAAGAGCAAAAACGCACCTCCGCTCAGTGGATAAAAATTTCCACAATTTCAGCTTTATTTACAGAAAATTACGGTTTAGTCCTAAATCAAATTGTTACCCAGCATCTCCTAGGAACTAAAACCAGAGAGATATTTCTCAAATATCCCACCGATTTTGTTCTTCACAAACCCTCAGAAAAATCTCAAACTTATGTCACTATCTTTGAAGTTAAATTACCCCCACCACCGCCCATACTTAACAAAGACAATGTGAATCACACCCAAGCAGCACAGACTAGCTTAACAGATATTAATTCTCTCGAAGACTTGGAAAAAGCTATAGTCAAAATAGTTAGCGACTTAACCGACAACTCTCCTCAAAATTCTGTATTTCTTTCCAATGTAGGCAGCGAATTTCAAAGACAATACGGCAAACAAATTACCCAAACAATTAAAGAGTTTAATCTCGGTAAAAAATTCCCTAATTTTTTGCAATCCTGCGCTTCTCTCCAGCTAAAAAAAGTCGAAAAAGGCTGGCAAGTTTCTCTCAATCAACTAAAAACTAAAATATATCAACCTCCCCATTACTAGCAACTTGAGTTATCATAGTTGGTAAAAGTATAGTCATTTATTGCATGACATGGGAGGCGTTGAATCCCTCCCCTTTCACTTTCACTTCGAG
>NZ_JAUBRH010000075.1:0-26553 GCF_036701775.1 Microcoleus sp. N9_A2
AGGAGCGGAATGATGGGAAACTATCACGTTCCGTTTTGGAGAGCAGTGGAGGAGGCGACTCCTTCACTGACTTTAATTATCCTCAGAAAAGCAATCCCAAATGCGTTTAGCAATGGGATAGGGAGCTGCGTAGTTCAGCCAAGGCGGGTCAATCCGCTCGAAGTGAAAGTGAAAGGGGAGGGATTCAACGCCTCCCATGTCATGCAATAAATGACTATACTTTTACCAACTATTGCATCACTTTTTGTGTAAGTCCTATGGCACTAATTGTTCAGAAATATGGCGGCACCTCGGTTGGTACAGTCGATCGCATTTTGGAGGTAGCCCGACGAGTTGTAAAAACAGCACAGCTCGGCAACTCTCTCGTTGTCGTACTTTCGGCGATGGGCAAAACCACCGACGGTTTAGTTAAACTCGCCAAGGAAATTTCCGCAAATCCCAACAAGCGGGAAATGGATATGTTGCTTTCGACTGGGGAACAAGTCTCGATCGCACTTTTAAGCATGGCATTGCAGGAAATGGGACAGCCCGCAATTTCCCTCACCGGCGCCCAAGTCGGCATTGTCACCGAAGCCGCCCACACCCGCGCCCGGATTTTGCGGATCGATCCGGCGCGGCTGCAAACCCAGTTAAAGAGCGGTAAAGTTGTTGTGGTTGCGGGTTTCCAAGGCATCGCCGATGCTGGAGAATTGGAAATTACCACCTTGGGGCGTGGCGGTTCCGACACCACAGCAGTTGCCCTCGCCGCCGCGCTGCGGGCCGACAGGTGCGAAATTTATACCGACGTGCCCGGAATTCTGACTACAGATCCGCGCTTGGTTGCCGACGCGCAATTGATGGACGAAATCACTTGCGACGAAATGCTGGAATTGGCGAGTTTGGGCGCAAAAGTCCTGCATCCGCGCGCTGTAGAAATTGCCAAGAATTACGGCGTGCCGCTGGTAGTGCTTTCTAGCTGGAGTGACGCCCCCGGTACGCGGGTAGTGTCCCCCCCACCGCAACCCCGGCCTTTGGAGGGCTTGGAGCTCGCAAAAGCGGTCGATGCGGTGGAATTTGACTTGGATCAGGCAGGGGTGTCGCTGTTGCGTTTGCCCGATCGCCCCGGCGTAGCTGCGCGGTTGTTTGGGGCGATCGCGCAGCAAAACCTCGATGTAGACTTAATTATCCAGTCAATTCATGAAGGAAATACTAACGATATTGCCTTCACAGTGACGCGAAAATCTCTGCAACAAGCCACCGCCGTTGCAGATGCAATTATCCCCACTCTCGGCAAGAATTCTCGCCCCGAATTGGGAGAACCGGAAGTGAAAGCAGAAGAGCGGCCAATAGCTAAAGTTAGCATTGCGGGTGCGGGAATGATCGGTCGTCCGAGGGTAGCCGCGCAGATGTTTAAGACTTTAGCGGATGCGGGAATTAACATTCAAATGATTTCCACTTCCGAGGTGAAAGTTAGTTGTGCGATCGATGCCGAAGATTGCGATCGGGCCGTTGCCGAACTCTGCAAAGCATTTGATGTGGCAAACTCCCCTATTGGGCTGCATTCAGCATCCCACAAACCGCCCGCAGTCCGCGCCGTTGCGTTGGATCTCAATCAAGCGCGTCTAGCAATTCGCCAATTGCCCGATCGACCTGGAGTAGCAGCAAAAATGTTCGGACTTTTAGCCGAGGAAAATATCAGCGTAGATACAATCATTCAATCACAGCGGTGTCACAATATCGACGGCATATTAACTCGCGACATTGCATTTACCGTAGCACAAATTGACGCAGAAGCTGCTAAAAACACCCTCGAAAAAGCCGCCCCCGAATTTGGATGGGGCGAAGTAGCAGTCGATACAGAAATCGCCAAAGTTAGCGTTGTCGGTTCCGGGATGGTAGCGCATCCGGGAGTAGCGGCTAAGATGTTTGAAGCGCTTTCCCGCCAGCAAATCAACATTCAAATGATTGCGACTTCCGAGATTAAGATTAGCTGCGTTGTGGATGAGGAACAAGGAGTAACTGCTTTGAAGGCAATACACGCAGCCTTTGAACTTGCCGGCACCGAAAAAATCCAAGTTCCCGCCTAATACTTGTTTGCAGTCGGGAATTAAGATTGCCTCCGATGGGTGCTTGTATGGTGGTTTTGGGTAGGGACACGGCAGTGCCGTGTCCTTGCAAATATCGCGGACACAGCAGTGTTGTATCCCTACAAATATATTCGGATGTGGCGACTGCAATGCTGTGTCCTTACAAATATCGATCGACTGTCAACAATGGAAGTTTTGAGTGCAAATTTCACAGGATGGGGCTGTGTTAAAATGAAATTGGCGATCGGCTAAAAGGGATTGAATCTTATGACTGTAGCAAAGGAACAGATTACTGATAGCGGTAGCAACTACAGCCGCTCAGGACTGAGTATCACTCTCAAACGTCTGGGAGAACTTTATGAAGGCGAAGATGATGAGGATGAATACGGCATTTTAAAACCCAGCGACTTTGCTTTTAAAACAGCACTTAATTTGGTTGTAGAAGCACATTCTATGATGGGAAGCAGTTTTCCAAAAGCATCAGCTTGTACAGATCATCAAGGCGGTGTTAGCCTGACTTGGACAAGTGTAAATCCAGCTTGTAAAGTTCGCTTGTTTTGTCCGTTTATTGACGATGACGAGCAACCTGTTCGCATTTATCATCGCAAAAATGATGAACACGGTTCAGAGAAGGTAATTTCAGCAACAACATTAGTCGAGCGGCTACAGTGGTTTAATCAAGCATGAACGAACAAAAATTTAGTAATCAGGCAGAGTTTGAACCACTACCTAATAGGGCTATTGTCTACCGGGCTTTACTTCGCAAACCGTGGATAAATGAGGATACTGGACTGGTTGAATCTGAAGCTTACTATTTGCGGAAAAATAAAAATGAACAGGGTATTTCTGTAAACATTGCTAGTGTTTGTTCTCCTGAAGAATGTGCTGCCAGATTCAGAACTTGTTATGGAGTTGCTCGCCTTGAGGTAGGTGGCATTCGCGAGTTAGGTTTAGATGTAATTCCTGACTCTATATCTCACGCTGAGATAGCAGGTCTACCTTATGCTGAAGAGGACCCTGAGATGGCTGATTTGCTGGCTGATTTGTTAGCATAGCAATCTCAAATTGTATGGAAACCGTCGCAAATATAGCGCAGCAAGTTGTCAAATAATTTCACAGCATGAGGCTGTGTTAAAATAAAACTGGCGATCGCCTAAAAGGGATTGAATCTTATGACTGTAGCGAAAGAACAGATTACTGATAGCAGTAGCAATAGCGGTTTATTGAATTTCCGAATCACTGTCGAACGTCTGATCGAGCTTTTAGATTTAGAAGAAGAGGATGAGTACGGAATTTTGAGACCGACTGAGTATGCTTTTAGGACAGCTATGAAGTTAGTTGTTGAGGGCTACGATAGCATGGGAAACAGTTTTCCAAAATGCTCTACAGGTACAGATGACCAAGGCAGTATTAGACTGGCTTGGCAAAATATAAATGCCGATCGGAGAGTATGCTTATTCTGCCCGCACTCTTCTGATGAGAAAGCTTACATTTATCATCAAAACAGTGAGGAATATGCCTCAGAAGATATTACTTCAGGAGCAATTTTAGTTTATTGGCTAGAGTGGTTTAATGAAAAATGAACGAGAAATATTCTCGGAGTGTATCAGATGGCAATTCCTTCGTTTTATTTGACAATAAATTTTGACTTAATATTTCTTGCCCGATCGCCTCCACCACCGGCACACAAACCGAATTCCCAATTTGCTTGTAACTTTCCCCCGCACTCGGATAACTTTTAAAATCTTCAGGAAAACCCATAAGACGGTAACATTCCTTCAGCGTCAACTTTCTCACCATATCTTGCTCAGGAATGTAGATAAAAAACCTGCCCGATGTTTCTTGCGAAGGAATAGTCGGATGCACTCCATCTACCGAATAAATGCGATTAGGCTGTCTGTGAACTCTCGATAAATGTTCTGTATTCGGCCTTACGCCAGTTTTCCAAGTACCTTTATTTCTGTAACCTACAAACAACAGTCCCGAATCTTGCTTTCTCGGAGACTCAATTAAAGTATACTCGGATTTATCCAATATTTCAAAATCCCCTGTATTGTCTAAAAATTCCCTGAGTTTTGGAGTCAACTGGGTTTTAAGCCGAGAAAAATTGAATGGTTTACCTTTAGTTGCAATAATAAATATTCTTTCACGATGTTGAGGAATTCCAAAGTCTTTAGCATTCAGCGTTTTGTAATTTACGCTGTATCCCAAATCTTCAAGACTGGCAATAATTACTTTTAAGGTATTTCCCTTGTCGTGATGGATTAAGTGCTTGACATTTTCGAGAACGATAACTTTAGGCTGCTTGACTTTGATAGTTTTACAAATCTCGAAAAAGAGCGTGCCTCTAGTATCTTCAAAACCCAACTTTTTACCGCAAATGCTAAAAGGTTGGCACGGAAACCCGGCGACTAAAACATCAAAGTCTTCTAACTCGGCGGGATTGATGTTACTGATGTCGGCAAAAGGAACTTCACCGAAATTTTCTGTGTAAACTTGTCGGCATTTGCTGTTAATTTCGCAGGAAAAAACGCATTCAAAGCCCACTTTTTCAAAACCTTGCCTGAAGCCTCCTATTCCCGAAAACAAATCTATAAATTTCATCTATAATTTAATACTAAATCTTACTCAAGCCAATCCTAACATATTTTGTTTCTCTCTGTTCTTTCACTCTGCGTTCTCTGCGCTCTCTGCGGTTCAAAATACTAATTTAAACAAAAACCCCGCGCCGGACAGGGCATTGCCGTGTCTACAGATATCGCCGAGAATGTCGATCGCCCAAAAACTCTCAAACTTGTCCCGCAGCCGACTAAACTAGAAATAGCAGAAAAAATTACAGCTATTGTCTACTTCCTTTCACCAACCATGAGTCAAACCTTGGAAAATCTCATAGCCATCGATGACAACCTCTCCAAACGCCACCTCGACCTCGATCCGGGCGGCTACTTCATCATCTACCTCGATCGCGAAACCAGCTTAATTTGCGCCAAACACTTCACCAACATCATCGACGATCGCGGCCTCGCAGTCGATCCCGAAACTGGTAAACCCATCCCCGCCCGTGGCAAAGTAGAACGCACTGAAGTCACACTTTTTACCGGCAGAACCGCCAAAGAACTTTGTGTCAAAATCCTAGAAGAAACCCGCCCCAGCCCGGTGACAATGTTAGATCACGCGGCTTATCTGGGACGGGAATTTGTACGGGCAGAAATTGCATTGTTGAGCGATCGAGAATACGTTCAAGATTAGTCCAGCCGCGCCAGAATTTATTGACAAAACGGCAACTTACTAGACTGGCATTGCATTCAGGCGATCGTTATTCTTGAAATTATCCGCGTTCATCTGTGTGTATCAGCCTGTCATCTGCGGTTGAGCTATCAAAGATTTTTGCAATGCAAGTCTATTGTATCTGACAGCAACCGATTACGAAAAACCTTGATACCAGAAATAAGTCACCATCGGAATCACTGTCGCCAACACCAACAGCACAACCACAACAACTGTGGCATTGCCTTGATCGGTTTCTTCAGCTTTTTTAAACGTGCCTTCAACTTGAATGTTATCAACAACTTCAGGCGCGCCCGGATCGGGTTCACCGGACAAAACAGTTGCAATGCGCGAACTGGCCTCTGTCAAAGCCTCGTTGTATTTGTTAGCTTCCCGCAGAGGCACTTGCACAGTTTCCCCAGCTACACTCTGGGCAATTTCATCGGATAGCAGGGATTTCACCCCTTCGCCGGTGCGAATTGCCGCGCTGTTGGTAACAGTGTCGAGAACGAGTAAAATTTGATTAGTCTGGTCTTCTTTTGCCGGAAACCACTGTTCAAACAGTTGGTCGGTGAAAGTGGCAGCCGTTTCGCCGTAGTCTAAGCGGTGGATGGTGACAAACCTGACTTGTTTACCTGTTTGCTGTTCCAGGTTGTCGAGTTCGCTGCTGATATTGCTTTCGCTGCTGCGGCTGAGCACGTCGCCTTTGTCAAACACCCAAGTTTGATCGCCCGCCGACAACACCGGCATTTCGTATACGCCCGTCGCCAATGCCGGCAGTACCGCCATCTGCGATGCGATCAGGACGATCGCGATCGTCGCCGCCAAAGGTTGGAGATATTTTCTCCAGTTAAATAATTGCTTCAGGAGTCTAGTCATGAGGTTAACCGTAAAACTGACTTTTTTCCAAAAATACTATAGAAACCCCCGTAAAATTCATTTTATGCAGAGCAATATTTACAATTAGCTCGCCAGTGGAACTCCCCGCCCGATTATTTTAGGATTCTAACTATGGAACCAGCAGACAGTTATAAAGGTTGGATTATTCAATCCCAGAAAGTATTCTACGTCGAAGTTTGGGATAGCCGCGGCAACCGCCACGTCGCCGTCCAAAATGCCAAGACTGAGGAGGAAGCTTTGGAATTGGCCAAAAAGTGGATAGACAAATATGAGTCAAAACCCGGAAGAATGCCGATCGACGTACCCCATCCTTTCGGAGACATGATCGATATGCCATTTTAAGTCAGTTGACTGTTGACTGTTGACTGTTGACTGTTAACTGTTAACTGTTAACTGTTGACTGTTGACTGTTAACATTACAGCTTGTAGGGTGCTCTGCTAGAGACAAAACCTTTTCAAATCGATAAATTAGGGGAATGGACGCACCCAAAGACTATGCCAGTTGCGTCCCAGACTACATTTGTCAGGAGATAGAATTACGAAATTCCTCGCAATTTCCGCGTATTTTCTACTAAACTCCGAGCAAATTCGTCGAACCTTTCAGACAGTTTTTCATCCAACAATTTACCCTCTGGACTAAAAGCTTTCCAAGCTTGTCCGATCGCAATTTGTTCAGGAATTACCCAAGCGTGCACCCATCTCAAAATCACGCGCAAATCGTTGAGTGCGTTGCTGTTAACTTGCCCTCCCAAAACGCTAATCCCACCCGCAACTTTCCCGTCCAAATGCTCAAAACTCATCAAATCCAGGGCATTCTTGAGAGCACCGCTGACGCTACCGTGATACTCCGGCGTTGCCAAAATCAAGCCATCCGCTTGCTTAACCGCATTCTGCAGCTTTTCCACATCCGGGTAATCGGGATAATCATTCTCACCATTGCAGAAGGGCAGCTTGAGCGATCGCAAATCGAATATTTCAACTTCCGCGCCCAGGGCCTGCGCCCGTTCTGCTGCCACGTTCAACGCTAACTGGCTGTAGGAGCCAGCCCGCAAACTTCCACCAATGCCGACAATCTTTACCATAAAACTTAAAAACAATAACTGTTGTGACTAAAGCGTACTCATTACGACTATGATTAATGTAGCAAGTTCGATCGGCAACTGTCAATCGATTTTAGATTTACGGATGTGGTCCAGAAACCGGGTTTTTTGAGCAAAATACTTCGTTGCAGCCCGCAGATTCGGTAAAAAACCCGGTTTCTGAGTCGCAATGCGTAAGTTCAGGGAGGGGGCCGAGAAACCGGGTTTTTTGACCAAAAGACGCGTAATAGCCGACAGATTTGGTAAAAAACCCGGTTTCTGAGTCGCAGTCGGTTAAAAACCCGCCATCTTGAGCGCCTATTGAAATACCAGCGACAGATAAACCCATTCAACACCCGCCCTCTTGTTAAAATAAATGAACGTAACAAACCACAAGCGGTCAATCTTGGCAGTCTTCAACCTTGGGCAAAGCAATATGAAAAATTCTTGGAAACACGCATGGCTGGGGCATCTAGCTGTAAACAAAGACAAATCGAGCCAGAATCCTAAAAAATCAATTCCAGGACGGAATCTTTGGCGCATCCTGGGCAGTTTGGTGATTTCTCAAGGAATATTGCTCTCGACCCCGGTGTTTGCCGACAGCGCGCCAAACACCATGAGTTACAGCCAACTGATCGACAACATAGAAAAAGGGCAAGTCAGTAAAATCGAAGTAGACGAAACTCAAAAAACTGCCAAGGTGAGGCTAAAAAATCAAAAAAGCGATCAAACCCAATCAGTTAGTCTGTTCGACTACAACAACCGAGAACTGTACTCGCAAATCCGTGCCAAAAAGATTGACTTTGAAGTCAAACAAACAGCCGACAACGCCGCCGCAGTCAGTTTAGTAGTAAACTTGCTAGTGATTTTTGCTGTGTTGGCAGTGTTGATGGCAATCCTGCGCCGATCGACCCAATCTCAAGGAAATGCCATGAACTTCGGCAAATCCAGAGCCCGTTTCCAAATGGAAGCCAAAACCGGCGTGATGTTCGACGACGTAGCAGGCATCGAAGAAGCTAAAGAAGAACTTCAAGAAGTCGTAACCTTCCTCAAAAAACCCGAACGCTTTAACGCGATAGGCGCCAAAATTCCCAGAGGAGTTCTGTTAATCGGGCCTCCGGGAACCGGTAAAACAATGTTGGCAAAAGCCATCGCAGGCGAAGCAGCCGTCCCCTTCTTTAGCATCTCCGGTTCGGAATTTGTCGAAATGTTCGTCGGAGTCGGCGCTTCCCGCGTCCGCGACTTGTTCAAAAAAGCCAAAGAAAATGCCCCCTGCATCGTCTTTATCGATGAAATAGACGCGGTAGGAAGGCAGCGCGGCGCCGGTATCGGCGGCGGAAATGACGAACGCGAACAAACTCTCAACCAATTGCTGACAGAAATGGACGGCTTTGAGGGTAACAGTGGCGTGATTGTGATTGCAGCTACTAACCGCCCTGACGTGCTCGATACTGCCCTGCTGCGGCCCGGCAGGTTCGATCGGCAAGTAACGGTAGATTTGCCCAGTTACAAAGGGCGTTTGGGGATTTTGCAAGTTCACGCGCGCAACAAAAAACTCGACCCAGAAGTTGCCCTAGACACGATCGCCCGCCGCACTCCCGGCTTTTCCGGCGCTGACTTGGCAAACTTGCTCAACGAAGCAGCTATTCTCACAGCGAGGCGTCGCAAAGACACGATTACTAACTTAGAAGTTCACGACGCGATCGACCGGATCACGATCGGACTCACCCTCAACCCGCTGCTGGACAGCAAGAAAAAGTGGATGACAGCATACCACGAAGTCGGACACGCCCTAGTCGCGACAATGCTCAAAAATGCCGACCCGGTTGAAAAAGTAACGATTATTCCGCGTTCCGGCGGCATCGAAGGCTTTACGAGCTTTGTGCTTGACGACGAAATGCTCGACAGCGAAGGTTTGAGGAGTCGGGCTTTGCTGTTGAACCGAATTAAAGTAGCTTTGGGGGGACGGGCGGCAGAGGCCGAAATTTATGGCGATGCTGAAATCGACACCGGTGCCGGTAGTGATCTCAGAAAAGTTAGCACTCTCGCGAGGGAGATGGTAACTCTTTATGGAATGTCGGATTTGGGGCCTGTGGCTTTGGAAAGTCCGAACAATGAGGTGTTTTTAGGTCAGAACTGGAATTCGCGATCAGAGTATTCCGAAGAATTGGCAATCAAGATCGATCGGCAAGTCAGGGAAATTGCCTGTGAGTGCTACGAAGAAGCTCGCCGGATTATCCGCGAAAATCGGGCTTTGGTAGACAAACTTGTCGAAGCGCTGTTGGATGAAGAAACGATCGACGGCGACGAATTCCGCCAAATTGTCGCTCGCTACACCGAGTTGACAAAAAAAGAGTTGGCCCCAACGTAAAGAGTCAGTTGGCAGTTGGCAGTTGGCAGTGGTCATTAGTTATATCATGTCCGCCTAATCACTTACGATATGTCCGCAGGGAGTGAAACGAAGCAATCGCAATGTTTCTGCGATTGCTTCTCTACGGTCGCAATGACAAGTGTTTAACCGGACAATATATTATTGGTAATAACAGTCAACAGTCAACAGTCAACAGTCAACTGTTTAAGATTGTTGCGCGTACATTTCCCGGAGTACCAAAGCCGGGTCTACCCAGCGGCCGCCGTACTTCAATCCCCAGTGCAAGTGAGGCCCACTAGTGCGGCCTGTCATCCCAACTCTGGCAATTCTCGCACCCGCAGGCACTGTTTGACCTTGCCAAATTTGCAACGTACCTTCGCGATCGGTATAATAACGCCCGCCGTTAGCGGTTTCCACCCGACCTCTGAGGTGACAGTAGATGTGGTCCCAATTTCCCGATCGCACCACCATACCAGTGCCGCATCGGCCATCTTCCCAAACTTCCACAATTTGCCCGCCCCACCAATTGCGGATATAGCTGCCTTCCGGGGCGGCCAAGTCCAAACCGTAATGAAAATCCCCGCCACGGGGGCCGAAGGGGGAAGTGTAGGTTTCAAAGTTTTCGACTGGAAAAGAAGCTTCTTGCCACAAATTACCCGTCGCTACTCTGCTTGGTAAGCCTGACTGAGCTTTGACCACCTGCTGCTGCAAATAAGGGCCGATCAACACAATGCCGATCGAAAGTGCCAGCAGCAGCATATGTCTGAGACGAAAAAAGCGTTTTGCCGTCAGCGGGCCTCTAGAGTCTTGCAGGATTTTTTTCACGGCTCAAAGTTAAATGTGTGTGCGAGTTTGCGTTGTCTGTTAGGCTCACATCTTGCACCCTTGTCAATAAAGCTTTCAGGGGCGGGCTTTCGGGCCCGTTCCACAAAAAAATCATTCTTTGTGGAACGGGCCGGAAAGCCCGTTTCTGAGGTGCAAGATGTAAGTTATGCCAATTCGCTGCAAGATTGGCTTTGAGCTCTACCCGCGATCGCGAATCAGTTTAATAACAACGTGTATCTTACTCCATCCAAAACCGGTGTCAAGGCTTCCGGGTAAATGCCCAGGGGTGAGCAAAAAAATTTGGCCGAGTAATTCGTGCTGCGGTTGAATTCGATCGAGCTTTTGCTTGACACTATAGTTAAGTTCGGGGATTTTGGATGCCGTCCGAAATCTCAAATTCATAACAGACATCAAGCAATGCTTACTGAAATTTTCCCCTTTAGTTTTGCCATAGATGCAACTGCGATCGCCGGTGCGTCCTTGTGGTCTTTGGCCCTGTACTGGGGCCTGTCGCCCCTCACAGAATGGGTAATCCTGCAACTCAACCGCTGGATGAATTTTGCCGAAAGATCCCTCTATACCTCGGAAGCCGAGTTTGAAAGAACCCGCCAAGCCAGAGAAGCTCAAAATGCTTTTTACGCTTCGCTGTTGAGCATTCTGCCCTTTTTGATTGTGGGCGGATTGTGCAATTGGGGCGTCGAATTGTCTCTGGGCACTGGTTGGGCGGTATCTATGGGTACGATCGCCTGTATTGGTGGCGGCGTGTACGAACTCGGCCGCCGAGACGCTCAATCTTAGGCGATTTTAGATTTTAGATTTTGGATTTTGGATTTCTGAAGATATTCGGAGATTTACCAGCCTCTAGAATTGATCGCCATCTCAAATCCAAAACTCAAAATCTAAAATAAATATGACATTTCCCGTCTATTATCGCTCGCGCCTCAAACAAAATTAGCAATGTATTTCAACCGTAATTTGACTCAGGATGTTTGCCTAAAAGCCGCAATTGCCGATCGGTAGCAGTAGCGATAATTTCGGGGTTAAACTGCCACGGCCAAGGCGAAAATTTCTGCGCGATGTTGCGGTGGGAATAATGCACTTGCAGTAAGTAGCGAGTTCCATCGGTGGTCGTATTTCTGCCGCCGGAATGCCAAATTTCACTGCGGAAAAATAACACATCTCCAGCTTTGCACAAAACTGGTTCTGGGGAGTGTCCGTTCCAAGTTTCTTCCCCGCGATCGGGTTTTCGACCAGATTTGTGACTACCAGGAATAATGTAGGTTGGACAGAGGTCTTCTGCGATGTCGCTGAGATAAAAATGGGCTGTACAAATCCATACTGGCAGTTGAAAAGTGCGATCAACAAACACGCTTTCGGGTACTGGTACAAATACCTGATCGACGTGGACGCGCCAACCATCATAACCGGGCCCGCTTTTCCACGCAGTCATGCCGATAATATGGCAATCGGTTCCCATTAATGCTTCAGCTAATTCAATTATACCCGGTCGATCGGCATAGGAAAGCCACAGGCGATCGCGATTAAAAACGCACTTAAAATGCTGGTTCAATTCACTCCAACTGCTACCATCGAGTCCAAAGGGCTGCAGGCGATCGAGTGCTTCCCGGGCCGCCGCTATTTCCGACTCGCCGAGAACACCGGGAATCAACGCAAAACCATCTTCGCGCACCGCTTCAACCGCCCCTGCTGTGTCGAAAAGATCGCAAGTCTTTTGCC
Source organism: Microcoleus sp. N9_A2 (assembly GCF_036701775.1). Classification (NCBI taxonomy): domain Bacteria; kingdom Bacillati; phylum Cyanobacteriota; class Cyanophyceae; order Oscillatoriales; family Microcoleaceae; genus Microcoleus; species Microcoleus sp. N9_A2. The sequence continues at coordinate 12,246 of NZ_JAUBRH010000075.1, forward strand.
GATAGCTGAAAACTTCGCTTAACGTGCTTGCGTTCATAATTCAAATTAAAGTAAAATTATTAACTGTTATTAAATTATCACACTTCGGACAGTTTAAGGGCTGACGCGCATGGGCGAGAAACCCGGTTTCTACGAAATCTTTGCGATTAGTAACGATTAATCTACGCAGAAACCGGGTTTCTGAGGTTGCAACAAGTGCGACTGTAATTGTCATTGATGCGTAATTCCTGTCTGGTATAATTGACACTTCTGATTTGGGGATAAATCAAATGAAATACCAACCAGAACCAACCTTATTAAATCAAGCCCGCGCCATCTTTCAAAAAATTTGGGGTTACGACGACTTTCGACCACCGCAAGGAGAAATCGTCGGCAGTTTATTAGCCGGAAAAGATACACTTATAATTATGCCGACAGGTGGGGGCAAATCAATCTGCTTTCAACTGCCAGCTTTGTTACAAACAGGCTTAACGTTGGTAGTTTCGCCGTTAGTCGCACTGATGGAAAATCAAGTACAAGAATTGCGCGATCGCAATTTGCCCGCTTCCCTTCTTCACAGTCAACTGTCAGCACAGCAGCGCCGACAAACAATGCAATCGCTGCAACAAAATAAGTTGAGATTGCTGTATTTGTCTCCCGAAACATTGCTCAGCAAACCAGTCTGGGAAATTCTCAGTCAGCCGCAAATCCAAATCAACGGTTTAATATTAGACGAAGCTCACTGTTTAGTGCAGTGGGGCGATACCTTTCGACCAGCTTACCGCCGTTTGGGAACAGTGCGACCGGCTTTGTTGAAAGCTAAACCAGAAGGTAGTAAAATTGCGATCGCAGCTTTCACCGCTACCGCCAACCCGGAAGCACAAAAAATCATCAAAAATGTCTTGCAACTGCAAAAACCAGAAGCATTTTTGCTAAGTCCCTACCGTTCTAATCTGCACCTGCAAGTGCAGACTGTCTGGACACCGAGGGGACGCAAACAGCAGTTATTAAATTTTATCAAAGCTCGACCAAAACAAGCAGGTTTAGTCTACGTCCGCACGAGAAAAGATAGCGAAAATTTAGCAGATTTGTTGGAAGAAGCAGGTTATAAAACCGCAGCCTATCATGCAGGTTTGAGTCCTGAATCGCGCCGAAACATAGAAACAGCTTGGCTAAATAACGGTCTTAAATTTGTGATTTGTACCTGTGCTTTCGGGATGGGAATTAACAAGCCGGATGTGCGGTGGGTTGTTCACTTTCAAGCACCTTTGCTATTATCGGAATACATTCAGGAAATTGGTAGAGGCGGACGCGACGGCAAATCGGCGATCGCTCTGACGTTGATTAGCGAACCTACGGGTTTGCTTTATCCCGATGACAAACAAAGAGCACAATTTTTTCAAGATAAATTGCGATCGCAATACCGAGAAGCGCAGCAGTTAGCCAAAAAACTGCCAGTTAAAGGCGATATAGAAGCCGTTTCTCGCGAATTTCCCGAAAGCGCGATCGCCCTTTCCATATTGCACAGCAGCGGACAATTAACTTGGCAAGATCCTTTCAATTATGCGATCAATAAATCTCCACAGCAAAAAGCGGAAAAATTAAATTTTACTGCAGCGGAAGAAATGGCAAAATATCTCAAACATCGCGAGTGCAGGTGGCAATTTTTGCTGCAAGCTTTTGGGTTTGCCAAGGAAGCTAAATCAATGCGCTGCGGCCACTGCGATAATTGTCGATAGAATTGACGATTATACTCAAACGACTTAACCACTCCGACCAAAGAAACCGGGTTTTTTACCCAGTCTGCGGGCAAAAACGAAGTATTGCTGTGAAAAAACCCGGTTTCTCGCTACCCGTGCGATCGCCAACTAACTCACAGATGTTATGATGAAGATATTTGCTTTACACACTTGGCAAAAAATAGTAAAAAGTAAATGATAGAAACAGACACTGCGGCACAGATTTACACAGTAGAAAATACAGAGGAATTCGATCGCAGTAATGTCAATCAGCGATTAGATATTTGGTTGTCCAACCAGATACCGGACTTATCCCGATCGCGAATCCAAAGCCTCATATCACAAGGCAACGTCAAAGTCAACGACCAAACCTGCACCTCGAAAAAAATATCAGTCAAAACGGGCGATCGCATCCACCTCACCTTACCCGAAACCCAGCCCACAAAATTGCAGCCCCAAGCAATTCCCCTCGACATTCTTTACGAAGACGACAGCCTAATTATCATCAACAAACCAGCCGGATTAGTCGTTCACCCAGCCGCCGGACATCAAGACGGTACATTAGTCAACGCCCTCTTAGCCCACTGTCCCCTAGCAGAAATCGGCGGAGTTCAGCGGCCGGGAATCGTCCACAGATTAGACAAAGATACAACAGGTGCGATCGCGATCGCCAAAACCGACATTGCTCACCAACACCTGCAAGCCCAACTCAAAACCAAAACCGCCCGCCGCGAATATTTAGGCATAGTTTACGGCGCTCCGAACACCGAAACAGGCACAATAGACCTACCCATCGGCCGGCATCCCACAGATCGCAAAAAAATGGCAGTAGTACCAGTAGAAAAAGGCGGCCGCCCCGCAGTTACTCACTGGACAATCAAAGAAAGAATCGGCAACTATTGCTTAATGCACTATCAATTAGAAACCGGCCGCACTCATCAAATTCGCGTGCATACAGCCGAAATAAAACATCCGATTGTCGGCGACCCGATGTACAGTTCCAACCGTTCCATCGGCGTCAATTTAACCGGACAAGCCCTCCACGCATGGCGGCTGACATTGCAGCATCCCGTAACAGGAGAATTAATAGAGGCGATCGCACCTTTACCAGATCAATTCAACACCCTGCTAAAAATATTGCGCTTGCGAGCTAATATTTGATATTTTGGGTAGTTAAAACTGGTAATTTCTATGTCAAAATTTGAGGAACTTTGCAAAGCTTACGCTGCATCCCGGCAAGTATACCGCGAATCATGCGAAGCTTGTCAGGATTTTAGTGAAATTTTTATCAAGCAATTGAGCGATTATTTTGACTGCCCGATTCAAAGCCAAAATCAGAAGTTTGATGACAATGGCATACTGTATTTTGATGGTGCGATCGATGTTTGCGAAAATCCCGAAAATCCCGAAAAGGGCGATCGCGAAACAGTCGAAATATCTTTGAGTGTTAACAAAGTTATTGACAATTTCATTGTCACGGTTTATCCTTGGGGTCACGAATTAAAGATTCTCATTGATGAACCCAGACACTTTGAAGAAGCTTTTGAATACATTTTTGATCTACTCCAATCAGCTTATACGGGTGTAAGCCAGTTACCATCAGAACCCGATCCTGTACCTTTTTAACCCACATTCCGCACCCTCAACTGTCACAATCGGTTTTTACTTACTTTTATCGATAAATTAAGCTATAAATTATACTTTGGTACCGTATATTAACGGATACCAATTTTAGGAAAGGCATAATTTATCACTTAAAAAATCGATTTTTCTGAGTAATTATACTGTGTGACACCCTAGGGTGCGGAATGTGGGTTTTAAAGAATGACTACTTGAAATTATCTCCGTTTATCTGCGTGCATCTGCCTTACATCTGCGGTTGACTTATTAATCAAAAATTGACGCAATAAGTCTAATATACATCCGCTACATCCCCTACAAAATCCGCTGCCGAACTTCCTTCTTTCCCCAAAAATTATGAGTCCCGAGTTTTGGATTCCAAGTTTATCAAAAAACTCAAACCTCAAAACTCAAGACTCAAAACTCTCTCAGCGTAAAAGCCGATCGATTAAATCCATAGCCCGACACCAACAATAGCACCAAGCAGCATCAATTAGCGGCGAGGAACCATCGTGGCAATATTGATATTAGCCAGAGGCACACGCTGCGGCGGAGTAGCAGGCATGGGCATATTGCGCGCCATACCCAAATAGTTCGACGGATCGCCAGCCTTCGCTTGTTGTTCTTGAGGAACAAAACGGCGGACACTTGTCTGCCAGATGATTTGCGGGAAGCCAAGCTGCGAACGGTGGTACTCACCGTAGCGGGGCGTTTTCAAGTTGAAAGGAGTGTCTCCTCCAACTCGCTGAGGCAAAATTCGGCGCTGCTGGTAAGGTACGGTATCGTAGCCGAACTTTTCCAGGTACTCTTCGCTATTGACCAACTCGTCAATAAAGCCTTGAGGCCCCTTATTTGCTACCACGATCGACCAAGCAATCTTTTCGCGCTCGCTGTACACATCCCGGCCCAAAATGCGCTGCACGCACATTTCCACAAACCGGTAGTTGCTGTTAGTTTGGTAATTCCGCTCTAGGAAAGGAGCAGAAGTCGCCAAACCGCGAATAAAGTCCCGCACAGTAATTTGGCCGAACTTGAGTTGCGACTCCAAAGACTTTTGGCGGTTGCTCTTGAGGATTTGGTGTTCGCTGTAAATCTGGCGATATCCAGCCCAAATCAAATTTTCCATGTCTCCAGACGAGAGCACATTTTCAGTTGTGAAAATTCTCGGCTGCTCGTCGCCGCCTACTTCAAAACCAGCAACGCGCTGGTTTTGGCTGTTGGGGGCGTAGCTTAATAAAGGAAGCGCCACGTTAAAATCTCCGTTATCTCAAATTTCAGAAATAGTTGACACCGTGAGCTGCCAGCATAACGGATACAACTAACCAACATACAGATTAGGGGATTCCCGCAGTCTAAATCTGATTTTCCTGAATTTTTGCAACAATCTGTAACATTTGTTGTCAGTGGACAGTGGACCGTTGGCAGTTGGCAGTTGGCAGATTTTAGTCAACCGTCCACAGTCAACCGTCCACAGTCAACCGTCCACAGTCAAATAAATTACCAGCCCAGAGCCGAATAAAACTCACTGGTGGCCACTTGATCTCCTGCTGCTTCTGATGTTGCATCCGAGTCTGGTTGCACCCGAATTTCGGTACAAAAAGTCGATGTGCTGAAACCGCCAAAGCGCTTTACACTACTCGTCCGCATCCGCACGTTCGGATTAGCAAACCAGAAACGCTCGATCGAACTCATCGTCTCGTATTCCGTAATCAGCAGCAGCCCATCCTCGTCATCCATCTCAAAACGGCCAGCCACCGGCACAATTTCCGCATAGCCCCGTTCGCGCAACATCAAGCCCTGTCGGGGATTTTCAGGATCGGGGACGATCGCGAATACGGTAGAGCCCTTGTGATTCTCATCATCCTTATCCCACGCCATAGTGCCGTGCCAAGTCACAAATGCTCCCCCAGCAGCCCGACTCGGATCGACCTCGTGCATCTGGCAAATTTCAGCCACTCGCGCGTCATCCGCACCTAGGGCCGTTACCTGAATATTTGAATCCCCAATCTCCGCTTGGCGGAAAGCTAGGTGGTGAGTGCTGCGCTGCGATCGCCATTCTCCAGCACTACTCTGAAAAAACTCCATTGCATCCATACAAAATAGCTCCTTTGGCTTATGCTTCCCGGTCTTTACGCCTTTTTATGATAAAGCTCTCCCCACTTAGATGTACTTTTGCGGCACAAATTAGTCTCAAAATGTCTACTTTGGACATATTGTCAAGCGAATGTTATGATAGTTTACAATGTAGGAGACACAACAAATCCTGCGAAACGTCATTTCGATCGAACTCGCATCGATCTCAGCAAACTGGAGGAGCGAATTATGGATATGCCTACAACCAGCCTCAGCATGGAACAGCAGTTCAAACTGCAAGTCCTGAGCGAACAAGTCAAAAGCTTGAGCCAAGACCAAGCTCAGGAATATCTGCTAGAAGTTATGCGGCAGAACATGGTCAAAGAAAATTTGTTAAAGTATTGGATGAAGAAAATGTGAGCTCTTCGATAACTTCTTCAACAAAATCAGCGGCTTGTATCTGCAAAAAGTGCGATCGAGCTTTTAATCATAAAACCCAGAATCCCGGCTTCTCCAAGAAACCGGGATTCTTCAGTTAGAAAACTTTTATGCAGGTTTTTTTTCTCGCTACTAGAGTCGCCACTGAAATCCCAGTCTGCGGAGGCGGACTTCGTTTGTGTAGCGCGATTGTTTCAACCTGTCGAACACTATCGGGCGCTGTCGGGCACTCTCGCAGACTCCCGCAACTCAACCAAAACGGCCACTCACATAATCCAAAGTAGACTCTTCCTTTGGACTTTGGAAAATTACCTCAGTTTTGTCACACTCCACAAGATAGCCAAACCGCTTCCCATCGTCAGAAAGTTTAGCATTGAAAAAAGCAGTAAGGTCAGAAACCCGAGAAGCCTGCTGCATATTGTGAGTCACAATTACGATGGTATACTTCTCCTTGAGTTCCCGCATCAACTCCTCAATCTTAATCGTCGAAATCGGGTCAAGAGAAGCGCAAGGTTCATCCATTAAGATTACATCAGGATTAATTGCGATCGCCCTAGCAATACACAAACGCTGCTGCTGGCCGCCCGAAAGAGAAAAACCGCTTTGCTTTAACTTATCCTTAACCTCATCCCACAAATAAGCTTGTTGGAGCGACTTTTCCACCAGCTCATCCATATCTCCCTTATAATTATTCACCCTCGCACCGTAAGCAATATTGTCATAAATCGACTTCGGGAAAGGATTCGGCTTTTGAAACACCATCCCAATCTTGCGGCGCACCTCCACAGCATCAATATCAGGATCGTAAAGATTTTGACCTTGGTAATGAATTCTACCCTCTAAACGAAAACCGTTAACTAAATCGTTAAGGCGGTTAAAACATCGGAGAATTGTACTTTTGCCACAGCCAGAAGGCCCGATCAAAGCAGTAATGCGATTTTTGGGAATTTCTAGCGAAACATTTTTCACCGCGTGAAAACCGCCGTAAAAAATATTGATATTTTCAGTCCGTAAAACAGTTTCCGTCTGCTTGTCCAAATCCATCATCATACACCTAATACTCCAATCAAATTTTACAAAATAATGAGAAGATGAAAGTGGAAAAGTTGGAGATGGAGAAAATCTTCCTTCTTCCTTCTTCCTTCTTCCTTCTTCCTTCTTCCTTCAATAAACCTTTTGGCGAGTAGCCCAGCGAGACAGAATACTCGTCAGTAAAACCATCAACACCAAAATTAAAGATGCAGCCCAAGCCAACTCTTTCTGTGCCTTAAAAGGAACCGTTGCAAAGTTATAAACCAAAACCGAAAGCGACGGAGTTGGCTTATCAAATCCTGCCGGCCAAAAAGGCGAATTCAGCGCCGTGAAAATCAAAGGAGCAGTTTCTCCAGCAGCGCGGGCAATTGCCAGCGTCACACCAGTTAAAATAGCCGGAATTGCCGCAGGCAAAACTACCTGCAACACTGTTTGATAATTAGAAGCACCCACACCCACCGACGCCCATCTAATATCTTGCGGGACGATTTGTAGAGCTTCGTCAGTAGTTCGCACAATCGTCGGCAACATCAGCACAGCGAGCGCCGCGCCCCCTGCAATTGCCGAAAAACCTCCCATATTTACCACGAACAAACCGTAGGCAAATACCCCTGCAATAATCGAAGGAACGCCGCTGAGGACATTGGTAGCAAAGCGCACCCAGCGAGCAATGCTGCCGCTGCTGAATTCCGACAAATAAACGGCGGCCAACACACCAAAAGGAACAGCAATTAGAGAAGCAATTCCTACGGTCATTAATGTACCGAGAATGGCATTGGCGATACCGCCTCCCGACAGTCCCGGTGCGGGCGGCAGCTTGGTGAACAAGTCTAAATTTAGGCGATTAAAACCTTGTACGGCTACGTAGGAAAGCACTGCAAACAAAGGCAGCAGAGTTATCGCCAGAGCCGAGCCAGCCAGTACAGTCATCGCCATACTAAACAGCGCTTGCGAGCTGTTTTTAACCTTCTTTAAACTGCCTGTTTTCGATCCAAAAGGATTCTCATCCGAGACGCTCTTTGACATAAACTAAAACTATGTAGGAAATTGTGCCAAACTTCTAGTTGTACTTCGCTCTTACTTGAGAAACAATCCACTCTGCCAAAATATTGACAATCAGCGTCATAATAAACAGAATTAGCCCGGTGTACATCAGAGCCGCCACTTGCAATCCTGAAGCTTCGGCAAATTGATTTGCCATCAGAGAAGCAATAGTATTTGCAGGAGCTAGCACAGAAGCACTTAACTGATTGGAATTGCCAATTAACAGCGTTGCGGCCATTGTTTCTCCCATCGCGCGGCCGAGGCCTAGCATAATTCCGCCGACAATCCCGGAAAAAGCCGCTGGTACGAGGACTCTAAAGATTGTTGTCCAGCGAGTTGCTCCCAAACCCAGAGATGCTTGTCGCAATTCGGGGGGGAGGCTTGCTAAAGAGTCGCGGGAGATAGCAGTAATAATGGGCAAAGTCATAATCCCCAAAATTACTCCGGCGGGTAACATTCCCGGCCCCACTGGCGGTGTGCTAAAAATTGGCAGCCATCCGAAGTTACCGTTGAGAAACTTTCCGATGTTGGTAATAATGGGGATCAATACAGCAATTCCCCACAAACCGTAGACTACGCTGGGAATGGCGGCTAAAAGTTCTACTAAGAAAACTAAAGCTGTACGCACTGGCAGCGGCAAAAAGTCTTCGCTCAAAAAGATGGCAGTCCCTACTCCTAATGGTACTGCAATTAGGAGCGCGATCGCCGAACTGACGATCGTCCCGTAAATCATCGGCAGCGCACCGTACTCTTCTTTAACGGGATTCCAATCACTGCTAAACAGAAATCCCAAACCATACTGTTGAATAGCAGGTAAAGCTCTGAAAGCAACGGTAAGCGCGATTACCAGCAAAATTACGCCAACTCCTATTCCCAAAATCCGAGTCAGCCAGATAAAGCCTTGGTCTAAGGACTTTTCTATCGGAGAACGAGAACGCTTCTCTGGTTGAGCGGTGTGAGTATCTGAAACCATATATAAAAATCCAAAAAAACAGTAAGGAAAAATTGCATTTTCGCCAAAAAGCTAGAAGCAACTGGAGAAATGCACAGGCGCCAGAAGGAATCAAAATACACAGGCGGGACGCCTGTTCCACAAGTAAAACCTGCTCGTTGTAGTGTGCGTCGCTGCAAGATTTTCGAGCTTTCTCGGTAGATTGTTGGTGGCGACGCACCCTACGGTATCTACATAAATAGATGCACCGAAAGATATCGAAGTTGGGTGGGGGTGGGTTTACAAGATTGTGGGTTTTAGGCAATTATTGTTGGTGAACCCACCCCTACAGAAATATCTCTTTTGTTTCTTCCTTTTTTTACCCGCTTGCCAAGCCAAAGGGCTTTTTTCCCTCTGAAAACTGCCAACTGTCAACTGCCAACTGTCAACTGCCAACTGCCAACTGCCAACTGCCAACTGCCAACTGCCAACTGTCAACTGTCAACTGACTTCAATTACTATTTGCCAATCTCAATCTTGTAGTCGGGGCTGATGCCGTCGGCTGCCAAAGCAACTTTTTCTCTGACGTTTTGGGGCAGAGGAACGTAGCCCAATTCGGAACTAACTTTTTGACCTTCGGTTAAGCCGTATTCAACCATTGCCTCGATGGCTTTGGCTTTGTTGGGGTCTGCAACTGTTTTGGGGACGAGCATCCAAGTGTAGGTGACAATTGGATAGGATTGAGCGCCTTCCGGGTCTTCGATAAATGCTCGCAGGTTTTCGGGCAGGGGCGCAGTTGCTAGAGCTTGAGAAGCTGAATCGTCTGTAGGTACTACAAATGTGCCTGCTTTGTTTTGCAAAGATGCAAATTTGACGTTGTTGTTTTTGGCGTAGCCATATTCGATGTAGCCGACGCTTCCTGCTGTTTGCAGGAGTTGGCTGGTGACGCCTTCGTTGCCTTTTGCGCCTACGCCTACGGGCCACTGTACTGTTTTGCCTTCGCCTACTGCTGTTTTCCAGTCGGGGCTGATGGCACTCAGGTGTTTGGTGAAGATGGCGGAGGTGCCACTACCGTCGGAACGGTGGACTACGGTGATGTTTTGGTCTGGCAATGTAACACCCGGATTGGCTGCTGCAATTTTGGGGTCGTTCCACTTGGTAATTTTACCTAGGAAGATTTCTGTGTAAACGTCTCTGGGCAGTTTGAGTTCGGGTACTTCTGGCAGGTTGTAGCCGATGACGATGCTGCCGGCTGTCATGGGTAGCAAAATCACGCCTTTGTCTGCTGGAACTTTGGCTATTTCGTCGTCTTTCATGCCGGTGTCGCTGGCCCCAAAGTCTACTGTGCCTTTGGTAAATTGTTCGACTCCGGCGCCGCTGCCTACTGATTGATAGTTAATTTGTACTTTGGGGTTGATTTTGTTGAAGTCTTGAAACCAACGCTGGTAGAGGGGGGCGGGGAATGAGGCGCCGGCTGCGGTGATTGCTACGTCTGAGGTTAGGGCGAGTTTGGTGTTTGCTGCTGTGCCGGTGGCTGCAACGGGGGATGCTGCTGTGTCGCCGGGGCTGGGGCTGCTGCTGGTTGTGCTGCCGCCGCCACAAGCTGCTAAGCTGAGGGCGATCGCCACAGCGGAAATTGCTGTTGTCACACGATTCGGATTAATCAGGTTCAGACGAAAAAGCATAGGTATACAAAATCTGCGATCGTTATACGGATGTCCCGCCCTAGCATATCGCGCGAAAGTAAAGGTTAGGTTAAGAATTTTTACATTTAATCACAATTTAATATTAATTAATATTATTAATTTTATTGATTAGCTTGACGATTGTGGATTTATAAGATATAGGGCAGAGAAATAGTTACGGAAACAAGCAGTCGATCGCCCGATCGCGAAAAATTCCTCATTAAATTATCACAAGATCCAGGCTTGAGAACCAGAAAACCATAGAATGGTGGTTTTTTTGACAGTAGTGCTAGTATTAAGAATTTAAAAGCTGCGGGCATGGAAGCTTGCCTCGGACAAATGCCTTCTGCCTTATACCTTCTGACGAATGCCGTTTGATGATAATGCCTGCTCCTATTGAATTAATCTGGGCTGTTATTGGTTTGCTCCTGACGATAGGAGGCACTTTTTTGCCTGCATCTGTCACAATTCCGATCGGGTTGTGGGACGATCGCGGACTGCAGGCGTACTCTTTAGGTGTTACCTATCAAATTGGAGCAGTTTTGCTAGTAGGCTGCATGGGGGGGAAAAATGCTGCGGCTCTCTCGCAAATAGCGTATTTAGCTTTAGGATTAACTTTGTGGCCAGTTTTTTCTCAAGGCGGCGGCATCGGCTATCTCAAAGAAGCGAGTTTTGGGTATTTGCTGGGTTTTGTGCCTGGTGCTTGGGTGTGCGGTTGGGTGGCATTTAAGGTGGCTTCGCGACTGGAATCTATGGCTTTTAGCTGTTTGTGCGGTTTGTTCACTGTTCACGCGATCGGCTTAATTTATCTAATTTTTAGTTACTTGCTGCCTCCGGCAAAAAAAACACCTTTATTCGATGAGATTCTTAAATATTCAATTTATCCTCTGCCGGGACAATTGGCGGTAGTTTGTGCGATCGCATTGCTATCATTTACTTTGCGCCGCTTGATGTTTTATTAATTGCGAAGGAAGAAGGAAGAAGGCTTCGCTCAGGGTGAAAAGAAGGAAGGAGGAAGAAGGAAGGAGGAAGAAGGAAGAAGGAAGAAGGAAGAAGGAAGAAGGAAGAAGGAAGAAAGAAGAGGTAACTGGTAATTGTGCAAAATAAGGTTATACTATCATTGCCCAACGGGAGAGTCATCTCGTTGCGGCTGGGATTGCTTGGTTTCACCGCATTCTGGTGACAATAACCAGCGAAATTTGAGTAAATTATCCCATGCCCGATGCCCCCTATTCAATTGCCTAATTCATGCGTTTTAAAAGAAATCCCTTGTTCTGGGTTGCTGCTGTTATCAGTTTAGTTTTAGACCACCTGACTAAGTTTTGGGTGGTACAAAATTTTGACTTGACGGTTCCTCCGCAGACGCAGCCGCTGTTACCTGGGGTGTTTCACTTCACTTATGTTGTTAATACCGGTGCGGCTTTTAGTCTTTTTAGCAATGGCGGGGCGATTTGGTTGCGGTGGCTGTCTTTGGGCGTTAGTGTGGGATTGATAGTGCTGGCTTGGTTCGGGCCGCGAATTAACCGCTGGGAACAAGCTGGCTACGGTTTGATTTTGGGGGGCGCGCTGGGTAACGGGATCGATCGATTTGTGTTGGGCCATGTTGTGGATTTTATCGATTTTAGGATAATTCGGTTCCCGGTATTTAATCTAGCCGATGTGTTTATTAACGCTGGGATTATCTGTTTGCTGATTGCGACTTTTCACGGCCCACCGCCGCCGAAAAACCGAGACGCGAGTAATTCTATTTCAGAGTAACTTGGAAACACTAAGTTCGGAAACGGATTAGTAAAAGCAGATGTAACAGATGTAACTGCTAACTAATCCTAGGCTGTGCTGGTCAATTATTATTTTATGTTTAAATTTTATACTTTATCTGCATAAAAGCTCGATCGGGCAACCGCTGATTGAAGGCAGATGCAACACAGATTAACGCAGATTTCAATTATTGAATTGAAATGGACTGAGTGCAATGCAAGTCTATTCATAAATTATACACCATACAATAAATTTGGAAATAACTTAAAATAAGATAGTAACAAACCTATTGTTAAAGTTAAACTTGCCCATGACTCCTAACCAATTTGCTCAAGAACGCCTGCTATTTGCCCCAGCAACCCCCGATGTTGATGCTATTCCGACTATTTTTGCTTTTCCCAACGAGTACACGGTTGGCATCACCAGTCTCGGCTATCAGATAGTGTGGGCTACTTTGGCTGTGCGATCGGATATTGAAGTCAGCCGTTTATTTACTGATATCCGCGAACAACTTCCCCGACATCCAGAATTACTGGGATTTTCGCTTTCTTGGGAACTCGACTATGTAAATATTCTCAATTTACTGGAATCTCTAGAAGTTCCGATTTGGGCATCTAAACGAACTGACAATCATCCGCTCGTATTCGGTGGCGGCCCGGTTTTTACGGCTAATCCAGAACCTTTTGCAGATTTTTTTGATGTGATTTTATTGGGAGATGGCGAACATCTCATTGACAATTTTATTGATGCTTGTAAAGAAGTTCGTACCGCAGACAGATTAACTAAATTGCGGCATTTATCCCAAGTTCCGGGGGTTTACGTTCCCAGTTTGTACGAAGTAACTTATTTGGAGGCGACTGAGGGGATTAAATCGATTCAGCCTGTCGATTCTGGAATTCCCAGTGAGGTGGAAAAACAGACGTATCGCGGCAATACTTTATCTGCTTCTACTGTGGTGACAGAAAAGGCGGCTTGGGAAAATATTTATATGGTGGAAGTGGTTCGCAGTTGTCCAGAAATGTGCCGTTTTTGTTTAGCAAGTTATCTAACTTTGCCTTTTAGAACTGCGAGTTTGGAGGGTTCGCTAATTCCGGCGATCGATCGCGGTTTAGCTGTGACTAATCGTTTGGGTTTGTTGGGTGCTTCTGTGACTCAACACCCGGAATTTGAACAGTTGCTGGAACATTTGAATCATCCGAAATACGACGGCGTGCGGCTGAGTCTTTCTTCGGTAAGGACGAATACGGTGACAGTTAGGTTGGCAGAAATATTGACAAATCGAGATAGCAAATCTGTGACGATTGCGGTGGAAAGCGGGAGCGATCGCCTCCGCAAAATTGTTAATAAAAAACTCACTAACGATGAAATTATCCAAGCTGCTATCAATGCTAAAGCTGGCGGTTTAAAAGGAATTAAACTTTACGGAATGGCGGGAATTCCGGGGGAAGAGATGGAGGATTTGGAGGAGACGGTGGCGATGATGCGGGCGATTAGAAAGGCGGTTCCCGGTTTGCGGTTGACTCTGGGATGCAGCACTTTTGTTCCGAAATCTCACACTCCTTTCCAGTGGTTTGGAGTGAATAAAGATGCGGAGAAGAGACTGAAGTTTTTAGATAAAGAAATGCGGAAGTTGGGTTTAGAATTTAGACCTGAAAGCTATAATTGGTCGGTGATTCAGGGTTTGTTGTCGAAGGGCGATCGGCGGTTGTCTCGGCTGTTGGAATTAGTGCGGCATTACGGCGATACTTTGGGCAGTTATCGGCGGGCTTTTAAGGAGTTACGGGGACAGTTGCCGGAGATGGATTTTTATGTTTTTCAAGAGTGGGAATTGGAGCAGGTTTTGCCTTGGAGTCATTTAAAAGGGCCGCTACCGGAGGCGACTTTGAAGAAGCATTTGGCTGAGGCGATGAGTCATTTTAGGACGAAGGATTTGTAAGCGTTCAGGGGGTATAAAGAAGACGAAAAACCACCCCCAAAATCAAAAAATAAAATTAGGCAGCAGTCAACAA
>NZ_JAUBRH010000076.1:0-25456 GCF_036701775.1 Microcoleus sp. N9_A2
GTCGTACAAACCCTCTGTTGTGATGATGCTCCGCAATTCAAGTTAATCACTGCCGAGCGAGCGTTATGTTGGGTACAGGAGGGAAGACATTACAAGAAGTTAAGCCCGGTATTCGCTTGCCATCAAGTAATTTTAGGGCAGTTTCTCGATGATTTTTGGGATTATTATCGGGAGTTACTAGCTTATAAAGATGCTCCCATTCCCGAAGCGGCACTGCTTTTAAAGTCTAAATTTCGGCGGCTTTTTGAAACTCCAAGCGGCTAGGAATTGTGGGATGAACGCAAACAATTAACTGCGACAAAAGTATCGGAGTTGCTGAGAGTTTTAGAGCATCCTGAATTACCTTTACACAATAATCCGGCTGAGTTAGCTGCCCGAACTATGGTGCAGCGACGTAATATTAGCTATGCAACTCAAACGATTGAGGGTACGAGGGCTTGGGATACTTTTATGTCTCTTGTTGCTACTACTCGTCAGTTGGGAATCAGTTTTTTCGATTATGTCCGTGACCGAATTTCTCAACTTCGAGTTATTCCCTCTCTATCTACTATTATTCGCGAAAAATCTTCTCTTCATCCCTTGGGCTTGTCTTGGCAACTAGATTAACTGTTACCCCTACTTATTGAGCCGATACGAGAAAAGTATCAACAAACAGCCATTGCTTGATGGAATAGAAGAGTTTTTATCGGCGGTTACTCATGATTTAAGTCTCAATCCGAGCAATCGGATAGCTACTATTGCCGAGAATTGTCAAAGCGACGCACCCTACTTTAACTTTTAGCAGGTAAAGGAATCTCATCGCCACACTCATAAGCAGTCTCTATCCACAATTCTCTAGCTTCTTCAATGTTCTCCATCGCTTCCAACAAAGTTTCCCCCACAGACATACAACCCGGAAGGTCTTTGATTATCGCTGTATAACCTTCAGGTTCCGGGTGAAAACTGATAAGATATTTCAGGCTCAAGTAATAATTTAGAGATTTAAGCTTGACTTTCATCATCAATAACTTAAGCCACTTGCTCAACATTGAGCCGCCCTTCAACCCGCTCATATTCATCTTCAAGGAGCCAAAGCCTTGCTTCCTCATAGCTAGAACAAGCAAAAACAATCTTATAGTCTTCAGTCGGGTCGAAAATGCAAAAATTATTTTTATCATCACCGAGCAACATCAAAACATAAGGAGGGACAGAGGTAGGGTCAACCCATATTTCTGTAAACTGCCAGTTATTTGCTAGGTTGGGTACGGGGGATGACATGATATTTATCTCCTATCACTTTAATTTCACCGTAATGTAAAGGAATTTGGCTGCCATCACTCTGAATTCTATAACCAATTGGGCTGGCAAAGTAGAGTCCATATCGTTCGTGATTGCGAATAATGCCTGTGAATTCCCCATTTTTTATTATGGCTTGTGCCACTCTAATCATTGTAGCTTCATTGTTAAATACATGAGCAGAGCCCCCTCGCTGCAATAACCTTTGCATTTGTAGTGTATCTGGGAGATGCTTGGCAATGTGTCTATTGTCTATAGTTAGTTCACGGTTAATACCACTCATTTAATCTGAAAATTTCAGTAATATTTTAATAAAAACCCGGTTTATTTAATAAACCGGGTTTCTAATTCAAGCCTAAAAACGATTAAACCTTCGCTTCATTCTTCACCAAGTTACCCCAACCCAAATCCTTCAGTGAATTATTCCGGCGCAACGGACGAGTCACCAACTCCAAAATATCCCGCGCATTACCAAACCCGTGAATCTGAGCAAAAGTAAACTCAACAGACCACTTAGTATTAATTCCCCGCGCTTCCAAAGGATTAGCGTGAGCCATACCAGTAATCACCAAATCAATATTCTGCTCGTAAATCCGCTGAAGCTGATTGTAATTGTCTGGTTTCTCCACAATCCGAGGAGTAGGAACTCCCATCTCGTGACAAGTTTTTTCTAACAAAGCCAACTCGGCCGCCTGATAGCGCTTGTCCATGTAAGGAATGCCGATTTCCGGGCAAGTCATGCCGCAGCGAATCAAGAAACGTGCTAAAGAAATCTCTAGCAAATTGTCGCCCATAAAGAAGACTGATTTGCCGCGAATTATTTGCAGGTAATCTTCCAAACCAGCCCAAATTTGCGCTTCCCGTTCGTCCAAACCTTTTGGTTCAATTCCTAACACTGAGCAAATCTTCTCAATCCAAGCGCGAGTTCCGTCAGGGCCGATCGGGAATGGAGCACCAATTAGCTTACACTTACGGCGGCGCATCAACGTAGAAGCTGTGCGCGACAAGAAGGGATTCATGCCCGATACATAATAACCTTCTTCCAATACTGGCAATTCAGTGTAGCGCTTGGAAGGAAGCCAACCGGAAACTTTGATTCCTTGTTTCTTCAATTCTAAGGTTAGCTGAGTAACAACCGGATCGGGCAAAGAACCAAAAAGTACCAGCGGCGTGTGCTTGACATATTCCGATTCATCTGCTGCAACTTCCTCTTTTTTCTTGCCGAAATTCAGCAGTTGAGAGATAGCATTGCGTTCTTGTTTCTGAGATTCCATCACGGGCGCTTTCTCAGGGCACTTAGCAGCCATCGCGGCCAAAACAGTATCTTCCCCTTGAGTAAAGGCGTAATCTAAGCCGTTAGCGCGGGCTGTGACGATGGGAATGCCGATTTCTGCTTCCAGCTTCGGTGCTAACCCTTCCAAATCCATTTTGATGATTTCGGTGGTGCAAGTGCCGATCCAGACGATTACACTGGGGTTACGATCGCGCTTAATTTGCAAGCACAGCCGCTTCAACTCATCATAATCGTTTAATTGAGCGGAAATATCGCCCTCTTCCAACTCAGCCATCGCATAGCGAGGCTCAGCAAAAATCATCACGCCCATTGCGTTTTGCAAGAAATAGCCGCAAGTTTTGGTACCGATGACCAAGAAAAAGCTATCTTCAATTTTTTGATAAAGCCAAGCTACGCAGCTAATCGGACAAAAAGTGTGATAATTTCCTGTTTCGCATTCAAAGTTTAAAGCTTCCGGTTCAGTAGTAGTAATAGCAGTCATATCTCAAATCTTCTCCCTTTAAATTGTTTTTAGTCTGGAACAGGACAGGCTCGCTAAGTGAGGAAATACCTGTTTTTTGCGCTCGCCTCGTTGCTCTCGCGGACTATAGAAATAGGTTGTTTTTCCTCTCAAACGCGAACAGGCACAGGAGGGGAAAAAAAATCTGTTTTTTGCGATCGCCCTTTCGCAGCGAACAATAAATAGAAATACCTAATTTTGGGCTAATTCCTCTGAAAAATAGATGCAACCAACTCAATATTTCCGCAGCCGCAGCATCCAAAATTTGAGCTAAAAAATTCTGCGCGAGGGCTTATAATCCCTCACAGCAGGGATTTATTTTTCTTTAACTCGCTCGCGGCAAAAAGCCTTTTGGCAGTTGTGAGTTGGAGCTAATTAAAAATTAACAACTCGCAACTTACAACTCACCAATAGAGCGGCAAACTTCAAGACTAGAAGAGATGCGGGCGATCGCAACAACCTCACTTAAAATCAGACAAAAAACCCGAAATTTCTTCATCGTCATCATCGGAATCCAAATCGCCGAGACCTAGAGCATCTAAATCATCTTCATCAGGATCTCCGGTAGTTGCTTCCCCCAGATCGTCAAGTCCGAGATCATCGAGGTCATCGTCATCAGATACAGAGAAATCGTCAATACCGTCATCGTCCAAGTCACCCAGATCCATGTCTAGGTCATCTGAGGTCGCTGTCCCAAACGGATCAGGTATTTCTTCCGCGACAAACTCTGCATCTTCTTCGCCAAACGGATCGGATATTCCCGATTCGAGATCCCCAGAGGTCAAAGTCCCAAATTGTGAGGCTTCTTCCTCGTCATCGCCGAGGTCGAGACCGTCCAAAGCCGAGGCTTCTTCTTCCTCGTCATCATCGCCGAGGTCGAGACCGCCCAAAGCTAAGGCTTCTTCTTCCTCGTCATCATCGCCGAGGTCGAGACCGCCCAAAGCTAAGGCTTCTTCTTCGTCATCACCCATATCAAAGTCAGATACGGCATCTTCCTCATCGTCGCCCATATCAAAGTCAGATACGGCATCTTCCTCATCGTCGCCCATATCAAAGTCAGATACGGCGTCTTCCTCATCGTCTTCGAGACCGAGACCGTCCAAAGCCGAGGCTTCTTCCTCGTCGTCGTCCATGTCGAAGTCGGAGACCGCTTCTTCCTCGTCATCGTCCATGTCGAAGTCGGAGACCGCTTCTTCCTCGTCATCGTCCATGTCGAAGTCGGAGACCGCTTCTTCCTCATCATCGTCCAAGGATTCCTCCTCGGCGCTCAGTGCTGACGCAGCAGCAGCCAGACCAGCGACTCCGGCGGCTCCGGCGACTACTCCGGCTGCTGCTAAGGCAGCACCGCCCAATTTATTAGATTTGGCTGCGGCGGGTGCAGCAGTGGCAGTTTGAGCTGCTGCGGGTGCAGCAGTAGCAGTTTGAGCGACTGCGGGTGCAGTAGTTGGAGTTGGAGAGGCGGCGGGTGCAGTAGTTGCAATTTGAGCTGCTGCGGGTGCAGTAGTTGCAATTTGAGCTGCTGCGGGTGTTGGAGATTTACCGGCCGTCTGCGGCGCGATATTTGAGGGCATACCCAGCGCGATGTCCGGGTCAAAATTTAGCCCCAACACCTCAATCAGGCTGTCTGCATCCGGCTTGAGTTTTGAGAAGGGCAGCATTAATTGCTGGAGTTCCGGCTCCAGGGCAGCCGCAATTCCCAGGATGAGGTAAGAAACAGGCCTTTTCCCGCCGTCGGGTGTGGCGACCGTGTTCTCAGCCGTCATGTGCAGGAGCAGCCAAGCCCGATTTACCTGGTAGTAGTCCAACCACTTCTGTTTGAGAGCAACTGAAAAAGTATCAAAAAAAGCCATAACCTCTTTATCCTCATCCTGATCGCTAGACCTATTAAACCATCATCAGGTCTAGCTCATCTTCCTCCTTCTTGACCACCGGTTGCACTGGATTTAGATAAAAATCTGAAAGTAAGGCGAATAATTCGCGATCGGGCGTGTCGTTGGGCACTACTCCTTCAGGCATTGCCAAAATCTGGTCGGCGATGTTGAGGTAGTAATCGCAGACGTAGTTTAGGGATGGATCGCTCTCGGCCATCTCAAACAATGTTTTACCTTTGACGCGAGAAACGCGGATGTCTTCAATCAGGGGCAGCACTTCCAGTACCGGCATCGGTACGGTGTCGATGTACTTGTCAATCAAGTCGCGCTTGGAGGTGCGGTTGCCAATTAAGCCGGCGAGTCGCAACGGGTGAGTGCGGGCTTTTTCGCGGACTGAGGCGGCGATGCGGTTGGCTGCGAATAATGCGTCGAAACCGTTGTCGGTGACGATCATGCAGTAGTCGGCGTAGTTCAATGGGGCGGCAAAACCGCCACACACTACGTCGCCGAGCACGTCGAACAGGATGATGTCGTATTCGTCGAAGGCATTGAGTTCTTTGAGGAGTTTGAC
The DNA here is from genome assembly GCF_036701775.1 of Microcoleus sp. N9_A2. Lineage (NCBI taxonomy): Bacteria > Bacillati > Cyanobacteriota > Cyanophyceae > Oscillatoriales > Microcoleaceae > Microcoleus > Microcoleus sp. N9_A2. The sequence goes on from NZ_JAUBRH010000076.1 coordinate 5,511, forward strand.
GGTTTCGCCGACTACATAGCCGCCGCAACCAGCTCCTGCGGGAGGGCCACCTGCTTCTACGCAGTCAACGCCGCCGTAGCCTTTGTAGATGACATCTTCGGGCCAAACGTCTTCGTAGTGATAGTCCTTTTCCTGAAGGGTGTCAATAATTGTGGGGATCAAGAAGCCAGTGAGGGTAAATGTGCTGTCGTGCTTTGGATCGCAACCGATTTGCAAAACTTTCTTGCCGCGCTTGGCTAGGGCAACGGAGATGTTGCAGCTTGTTGTCGATTTGCCAATTCCACCTTTTCCGTAAACTGCGAGTTTCACTCTTTGTTCTCCTATAGGTTTCTATCAAAACGATGAGGGCTGGATTTTCATGCTTTTTTTCGATCGCCCAACTCCAATAGCCCAATTGCAATAGCCCAATTGCAATTCCCTTACTGTCAGTCGATTTGAGATTTCAGATTTGAGATGAAAGAATGGACTCCACAGATGAATCTGGGGGTTCTTTCTAACTAAAATTTTCGATCTCGACGACTTTTGTTTGGGGCTTGTATCCGTCTTTGGGTTAGGCCAATTTTGGACTCGGCCCTTAGTCACCTCGTTGAAAGCATTATTAGCTAACTTGCGATGAAAAGAAAGGGGGCGTCTAAATGAAAATGCTAGTAAATTTGTTTATTTTGCATCTTTGGGAATCTTAACTGGTTTTTTGATAAAAAAATAGATTTTTATATTTTTTTTAGCTTTTAAATAGATTTTAGAATACTTTCTTAATATAAAGAGGTACAAAAATAAAACAAAAATTAACTTCTCAAATAATCTGGGCTTTTGGCTTTGGGGCTAGGATGCAGGCAGTTGATGGCTTGTGCGGGTAACTGAAACGGTCATAAAGGCGCTAGTGGATGAGGCAAACTCGAAGTGAGTTCGGATCAGTTGGGTCAGGGGAGGGCAAAGTTATAGGATTTTAGATTTTAGATTTTAGATTTTAGATTGGCAAAGATTGATTTTGCTGGGGTTTCTGGTGTTTTGTAAAAAATTGTGAATTTTTAGGAAATGGTGGCGAGTCGGAGAGTGGGAGAGTGAGTCGGGGAGAGGGAGAGTGGATGGGGAGAGTGGGGGAGTGGGACAATATGATGTCTTCCCCATGACTACTGATACGAGTTAAAAAAAGAATGCAACTGTAGGCCCGTGATCCAAACCACGAGCTTCATGAGTCATTTCCCATCCTTAAATTGTTCAATCTAAAATCTAAAATCCTCTGACTGCTGACTAATGACCACTGACGATCGGAATCTCGATCGCAAATTCAGTGCCCCGCCCAGCTTCCGAAACGCAGTCGAGCCGCCCCCCGTGCTGTTCGACAACTAAATGGTAAGAAATCGACAGTCCCAACCCAGTGCCCTTGCCGACTGGTTTGGTAGTAAAAAACGGGTCAAATAATTGGCGACGAATCTCTTCAGGTATGCCCCGCCCGTTGTCGGAAATGCGGATCGCGACAAAATCGCCACCAACAACTTCAGTACGAATTGTAATAGTGGGAAGAGTCAATGGAGAACTAGGATTTGACGGGGGTGAATTTTTCGCATTTCTCGTCGCCCATTCCCCTTTCTGGATTTCTTCATCCAAAGCATCAATAGCATTGCCGATAATATTCATGAACACCTGATTTATCTGACCAGCACAGCACTCGATTAGGGGCAAATTGCCGTATTCTTTAATAATGTCAATAGCTGGATGTGCGCCGTGGGCTTTGAGCCGGTGCTGCAAAATCAACAAAGTGGTTTCGAGTCCCTCGTGAATGTCAACGAGCTTGATGTTAGATTGATCCGATCGCGAAAAATTACGCATCGACACCACTATTTGGCGGATGCGCTCGGTTCCTACTTGCATAGAAGACACGATCTTTGATAAATCTTCTACCAAAAAATCGACTTCCATCTTTGCTGCTGCTTCCCTAATTTCCGAGACTGGTTCGGGATAGTGCTGCTGGTAAAGTTCCAACAGTTGAAACAATTCTTTGATGTAGTGGCTGGCGTGGGAGAGGTTGCCGTAGATAAAATTAACAGGATTGTTAATTTCGTGAGCGATACCGGCAATCATTTGTCCCAAAGAAGACATTTTTTCGGTTTGCACCAATTGAGTTTGAGTTTGCTGCAACTTTCGCACAGTTTCCTCTAATTGCTGCGCTTGATTTTTCAAGCAAGTTTGCTTTCGCCGCAGCACTTCTTCGACTCGCTGGCGCTTGATAATATCCCGTCTCAACAATTCATTTGATTCTAAAAGTTGAGCGGTGCGTTCTTCAACTTGTTTTTTTAAGTCGTCGTGAGCTTGGCGCAGGGCTTCTTGGGCCCGCTGCCGCTCTAAAATTTCTTGCTGCAAAAGTTCGTTGGCTTTCTGCAATTGGGTGGCTCGATCGTCCACTGCTTGTTGCAACAGCTCGATCGTCCCATACATTTCAGATTGGTTAAAAACTTGCGGCAAACTTGTCACAGAGACAACACCCAAAAGTTCTCCCTGGCTGCCAACTACTACCAAACGGCGGACGCAGTGCCGCTGCATGGACTGGTGGGCACTCCAGAGGGAATCGGCGGGAGATATGCAAAATAAAGGCGCACTCATGGCCTCTATAGCCGATATTTGGGAGAGGTTTAATTCCAGGGCGTGAAACTGCACGATGTCGCGCTCGGTGACAATGCCGATCGGAATTTGATAATTTTGTGTTGGTGCGATCGCCCGATCAGGATGCTGAGTTTGCTCTTCGACAATGACGACGGAACTAACTCGATGATTGACCATGAGCTGGGCTAAATCGAGGGCTGAGGCAGTTTTTGGGGCCGAAATGACTTGGTGCGTCATGACATCTGCTGCACAGCGCAAATTGGTTAGCAAGTTAACCGGTTGCAGGGCTTCGTGAATGGCTTCGCGGGTGATGATGCCGAGAAGTCGCGAGTCCTCGTCCACTACGGGCAAATGCCGGATGGAGTGCTGGCGCAACGTGAACATAGCTGTGAAAATATCTTGAGACTCGGATTGTTTGAGGGTAATGGGCGATCGAGTCATTACGTCAGCAATTGTCAGTCCGACTGTACAAGCTGCGACGGTAGTTAGCTTGACGATATCTCGTTCTGTAAAAATGCCGATCGGTCGATTATCTTCGACGACTAAGACGCAACTGCGCTTGGCTGCGCTAGCAACAGCGTTTTGTTTTTCGCCACAAAGCTGACAGGAGACGCGCATCGGGTTCATGAGAGCCAACACCTGGGCGATCGGGGTTTCTGGAGCCACGGTGAGGGGGTGGCGGTCGATCGCTTGATCTAAAGGCGAGGAGTAGATTGGCCGGCTGTTGGGCCGTCCGGCGGGTTCTGATGATTTAATTGCTGGCAACTGGGGGGCTGAATTGACGAAATGCTGTAATTTTTCTTCTTGTAGCATGATTATTAATTTTACTTAATGAGTTGTTACAATTTTGGAGACTTGGGTTGGCAGACTTAGCATTAATTAAGCGGGTGACAGATGCTTGATCGCCTAAAATCTGATTGCTAGAACACTCTTATTTAATTTTTATTTTTTAAATCCTATGTCGTGGACTCCCTTAAGTCATCGAATTCATCACTTGCCGCTTATCCTTGCGGGCCCGATGTTGCGCCGGACTGAAAGTCGGGCCGTGACAGTTTGGCTGGCTCTGAAAGCACCCCGCCAAGTCGAACTCAAGGTTTATTCGACAGAGGGCGGAACCGGCGAAATTGTCGATCGACCCTTACTCCAAGGTGCGAACTCTACCGTGCAGCTAGGCAAATACCTGCACGTAGTCGCGGTGACTGCTAAACCAATTAACAGCCATATCTTGACATCTGGGCAAATTTATGCTTATGACATCAAGTTTGCTGGGAGTAGCGAGTCGCCGTCGGCGGGTGCAGTCCCAGAAAATGAGAAAGAAAATCTCATTTCTTGCCTGTGGCCGGCCTCCCCTGATTTGTCGGCTTTGGGGCCGGAGACGATTAGTTATTTCGCTCACCAGTTGCCCACTTTTGCCTTGCCGCCGCAGGATTTAAACTATTTGCGTATTGTTCACGGTTCTTGTCGCAAGCCCCACGGAGACGGCAGAGATGCGCTGCCAATCTTGGATAATTCGATCGAACAGTTTGCAGGAACGGCAAATAGCAGGCCCCACCAACTGTTTTTAACGGGCGACCAAATTTACGGCGACGACGTTGCCGATGCGATGCTGTGGGCTTTGACTGATGCTGGCGATACACTGTTGGGCTGGGAAGAAAGTCTACCCCTGATGGATGATGCCCAAATAAAAAAGAATTTGTGTATCAGTATACCTAAAAATTCGGAAAACGAAACTGCACTTTGCCAAGAGAGGGAAATTTTTAGAGAGTCGCCAATTCAGAAACCGTCTGATGCTGAGTATGAGTCCAAAAAACCTATTGAGTTACAGCCGGGGACTCGCAGCGATATTGCCAGAGATTTTGGCGGCTTTACGGCGATGTTGGTGAATAAACCCGACAATGCTAAAAGTCACTTGTTTAGCTTGGGCGAATATTATGCGATGTATTTGTTAGTTTGGTCGCCGATACTCTGGTGCACGAGTTTTCCGAAGGGTAAAAATATTTGTCAAGTTTCTAAGCAGGCAAAAGTCTGGGATAGAGAAGTTGTTGAACTTAACGGTTTTGCTCGCAATTTGTGGAGGGTGAGGAGGGCGCTAGCGAATATTCCTACTTATATGATTTGCGATGATCATGATGTTAGCGACGATTTGTATTTGAATCGAGAGTGGTGTTACCGGGTGTTGGGAAAGCCGCTGGGCAGACGGGTGGTACAGAATGCTTTGCTGGCTTACGCTGTGTTTCAGGCTTGGGGCAATACGCCTGCACAGTTCGATCGCGAAAAACCGGGAGATAAATTATTAAAGGCTGCTGAAAAATGGTCTGATTCGGGGGGAAGTGATGTTTCTGCTTGGGATGAGGCAGCTTCGTATTTGGGAATTCCTGGACTCGATCCTAAAACTCATTTGCCTAAATTGAAATTAGATGAAGATGTTTTTATTTTGGATCGAGATGACGAGGGTGTAAATGAGGTTTTGAATTGGCATTTTACTGTGAGAAGTTTTAAGCACGAGGTGATTGTGCTGGATACGCGGAGTTGGCGGGGGTATCCGGTGGAAAGTGCGATCGATCCACCGATGCTTTTGACTCACAAAGGTTTTGAGGAACAAATTCAGCAGCCTTTGAAGGAGACTGATTTGCTGAATAAAACTGGGGAGTTTGAGATTGAGGCGACGCTGGTGGTTGTGCCGACAAATTTGGTGGGTTTGTCGATTATTGATGCGGTGCAAAAGTGGGATGTGGAACAGGGGAAGGTTTTTAATAGTGATGCGGGGGATGCTTGGAATTTTCATGAGTTAGCTTTTGTCAAGCTGTTGTCGGAGTTTTTTAAGCAGCGCGATCGGGTGATTGTGTTGACGGGGGATATTCACTATGCTGCTGCTGTGCGACTGAGTTATTGGTCTGATTGTCATTTTGGCGATTCTCAGCCGAATATTGAGCCTTTGACGAGGGAGAATTATCGGTCAAATTGTCAATATTCTGTGCTGGCGCAGTTGACTGCTAGTGCTTTGATCAATGAGGAGTGGAAAACGCATTTAATTCATACTAAGATTAAGTCGCTGTTTCCTGAGCGATCGCACGAATGTTTGGGATGGAATGAGCCGCTGGAATTAATGAAGATTTCGAGGGGTGGCAGAAAGAAGGCTATGGCGGGTGATGTCAAAAATAGACAATCTCTGCCTGATTGGGGCTATCGGATTGACTGGATTAAACGGCAAAGAGCTCGGGTATTTTTGCTGCTAGAAAAGGGAACTGCGTCAGATCGATCGCATAAAAATAAACAATTGTCATTCCTGCATAGGTTGTGGAATTTTATATCGCTGTTGTGGCGCAATCGCTGGCTGCAAGAGGGTGATGAGGTTGTGGGATATAGCAATATTGCGATCGTCAGTTTTCAGTGGCCTGCTGAGGGTGATGGGGAGAAGGCGGTGATCCAGAATGTTTATTGGCGGCCGCTTTGGGAGCCGGATACTGTGGTTTACAGTCAATATTTTGTGCCGCTGGGATTGGATGAGGATGATTAGATTCCCGACTTCTTGAACAAGTCGGGGATTTCGATACGGGTACAATATTGTGATGAGTTTGTGGCAGTGTCCACCGGGAGCATCTCAATGAAAGCAGCCAAGCTAGAAACTGGAGTTGGGAGCCAGGAGTCCGGAGGACAGAGGAAGAAGGAAGGAGCTAGAAGAAGTGTTTTTACAAATATCGAGATGCTCCCGTGTCCGCCTGGTTGAAATCCTGACTATGCAGGACTACCCTTGGTGGATATACTATTATAAATTAGCAAGCCCGTGACGAGATTTGAACTCGTGACTTCCTCCTTACCAAGGAGGTACTCTACCACTGAGTTACACGGGCATAAAAAATTAAGAACCTCCAATTAAAAAAATAATTTTTAATTCTTAAATTTTAACTTTTTATTAAATTGAGGTGGGCCGAGCTAGATTTGAACTAGCGTAGGCGTAGCCAGCGGATTTACAGTCCGCCCCCATTAACCGCTCGGGCATCGACCCATTTCCATCACAGTTATAAATCCTAGCACCACAATCTTTATTTGCAACATTATATTTAAAACTCTAATCATTAAGTGGAGAACACATAAGTGAGTTAATGGCATACGGGAAAATTGAACAATGTTTAAGGTGTGCATTGCTACGTCTAGGCTGGGTGCCGGCACGGAGCACCCTAAGTCTAGACTCAGAGGAAATGCCTAATTCACTAATTCCCCGGTTTCTTGTAGGGAGTGGAGGCGGCGGTAAATACCTTGTTGACTCAAAAGTTCTTCGTGGCTACCAACTTCGACGATTCTACCGCCGTCGAGTACGACGATCGCATCGGCTTCGCGAATTGTACTCAGTCTGTGGGCAATAATTATGGTGGTGCGCGTACCGAGGATATTCTGCATGGCTACCTGGATCGATCGCTCCGACTCATAATCCAAACTAGAAGTAGCCTCATCAAAAATTAACACATCCGGCTCCACCAACAGCGCCCTCGCAATCCCCAACCGCTGCCGCTGACCGCCGGACAACCGCATTCCTCTCTCCCCGACCACGGTATAGTAACCTTGGGGCAACAGTCGCACAAAATCGTCTACTTTGGCGATGCGACAAGCATCCTCAACTTGCTCGAAAGTTGCATTTCGGTTTCCGTAAGTCAGATTTTCCAGCAAAGTACCGTTAAAAACGTCTACTTCTTGGTGGACAATCGCTAAACGCTGCCGGTAGCGAGTCACGTCTAAGCTGCAAATGTCTTCGCCGTCGATCAGAATGCGGCCGGAGTTTGGTTCAAAGTAGCGAAACAGAAGTTTAACTAAAGTCGATTTCCCGGAACCCGATCGCCCGACTAATGCTACAGTCTGACGGGGATGAATCAATAAATTCACATCCTCCAAAACCGGTTTTTGACTGTCGTACCCGAATGTCAAACCGCTGATCTCAACTTTGCCGGTAAATTTATAAGGTGGCTGTGCCGATCGAGCATTTTCTGCTAAATTAACCGCATCAACACCGTCTGGCGTTTGCATAAACTCGTGGAACCGGATCATTGAAGAATAACGCCGCGCCAATAATTCGGCGATAATGCTAATCGGACGCAGTTGAGAATATGCCATGCTTGCCAGGGTGTAGACGGTAACAAAATATCCGAGGGAAATTTTGCCTGCAACCGTGGCTGCTAGGCTAAAACCAAGAACTGAAAACAAACACAACTGGACGATCGTCTGCTGGTATGTCCCCAGGGTGACGTATCCTTTGTGAATGCGGTTGATCACGACTTTTAATTCGCGATCTAGTCTGGTGGTTTGCCTTTTGAGTTCATCGCTTTCTGTCGCAAAAGCTTTGACTGTTTTGATGTTAGTGATAATTTCCGAGTTGCGGCTTTCGGTATCTTCGATGTATTCATCCAGAATTTCTTCTCGCGCAGTCACCCCTTGCAGGCCTTTGAGGGTGAAACTGAGGATAAATAGGAATGAAACCAAAATTAATAAGCCAATCCGCCACTCAATTAAGCAGATAACGGCAAAAATGCCGATTAAGCGGACGACTTCGGGGATGAATTCGCCGGCAATTTCTGGGTAAGTCCAAGTATGGTTGGCGATGCCTTTGGCGATGCGACTGGCAATCCGTCCGGCGTTGTTTTCGTCGTAAAATTCTAGGGGTAAGGTGAGGATTTTGCCGATCGCACTTCTCATTTGATCGCGCCTCGCCTTCAAGGGTATCGCCCAGTGGAACCAATTTCCCACCCAAGGCTGTACCGGTGCTTTGGCGACTGTTACTAGAAAAATTATGCCCAGCAAGACGGATAGCGATAATATTTTGTTGGGTGAGTGCTGGGTAACAGAGGCGATCGCTGTTATGAGTTTTTGCGTTACTGTATCTGTAGGTTGACCCGACAATACGTTTAATATTTGACCGATCGCGTAGGGTACAAGCAAATCGGCTAGTGCCAAAACGCTGGATGCGCCTATGCTGTAAACTGAGATTTTCCAGTAGCTACTGTAGTATTGGAAAATGTCCTGAAAGCTTGCCATAAATTTTTGTTGAGATACAACCCTTGCAAACACTTGCATCTAAAATTGCGCTGTCGGCGCGCTTTGTCTACAAGTGTACTACAAAAGTAGTTGATCTTGGGGTCATCTCGGCTCATGCTAGCGACTCGCCCGATCGGGTGATTTATGGCAATCATTCGATCGTCAGCAATCAATCCGCATTCCTGGGCAATAAATTCAAGACTAAGGGCAAAAAAATGCAAAAGACAGAATTTTTCTTAAATTCTGCCTTCTGAGCAAGGCCTTATAAGTTTTACGTTTGAGTAGTCTGTTAGCTGAAGGTGTAGGCTGATTGCAGCGCCCACCAGATCAAGAAGCCGATTCCGCCGGCAATGACAATCGCCGAAATGGCGATCGCTATAGGACTGTCAGCTCCCTTGAACTTCATGATTCCGCGATTTAAATCTGACATGACAGTGTTCTCCCACAATTCCAGCTTGATTGTAGCTTTGCCGTCGGCGGATGGCGGTCAATTTTCACGGCAATTACTGATTTGGTTAAGACTCTGGGTGCTGAAATTTCAGGTGGGGAGTTGGTTTGGGGGGGTTTTACTGGGTTTGTGAAAAAAACTTACTAAAAAGACTTGACAAATTTCGGGAAGTGAGACAATATTGTTAATACCGCAGGAAATGCGGGTGTAGCTCAGTGGTAGAGCGTCACCTTGCCAAGGTGAATGTCGCGCGTTCGAATCGCGTCACCCGCTTTAGAAGATAAAAAAATCCAGGAAACCGGAAAGTACATCCAGAAAGTTTTCGATATACTCCTAATGATGGTTGAAAATACCTAAGTTAGTGGTAAGATTGAATGCAGAACTTGCAAGTCAAAATTGCCAAGTGGGCGAGATTTCGTAACAGGCAGTTGAAAGCCTTGCTATGGCGGAATTGACAAGTTTGATTAAGTGGATATGTTAAGGATTATTTTTGCAAAAACGCTTTTTTTATCCGATCGCTCGTGCCATCTCAAAAAGTTCCAAAGATTGACTTAAACGATGAGTACCCCTGTCCTTGCCGACGCCGGGGTCGTCTAGTGCCTATAACGTTGACAGAAGCCTTTGGATGCAACCGCTGTCAACAAATATTTGTATTGGACGAAAGTGGATACGTGATCGAGCAACTATCAACGAACTATCCTTACAAGCAGGCTTGGCGGTGGACAGGGAATCAGTGGAACAGAGCGCATCCGGGTTTGAAGGCCCATTATTTGCCACTGGCTTTGGGTATGATATTGGTGCCGCTAGTGATTTGGTTGCCCTTGGCGCTGCACTCGCCGGGCCCGAATATTATTCTGTGGGCAATGGTCGCCGTGCTGCTAGCAATGCTGCCGGCGCTGATGGTATGGCTCGCTTACAGGCGTTAGCTAGATGATAATAGAGGATTTTACCCATTCATCAGATGCCGCAAATGTCGCGCGTCGCGCTTATCAAGCTTCTTTGGAGTTGGCTACGACAAAGAGTGCTGATCGCGCTGCAGCTTTGCAGGCGATGGCGGGCTCGCTGAAACGCCGGCAAAATGACATTTTAGAAGCAAATACTCTGGATCTAGAAGCGAGTCGGGACATGGCGATTCCCGAGTTGATTGTGGAGTGGCTAAAGCTGACGCCGGAACGGATCAAGACAACTGTGCAAATTCTGGAACGGTTGGGGGAAATGCCAGATCCGATCGGCAGGGTGATCAATGCTTCTTATCAGGTCGATCGCTGTCAGGTTTACTGTCAGTCGCTACCGCTGGGGGCGATCGCTCTTATTTACGAAGCGTTTCCAGAGTTGGGGGCGATCGCAGCCGGTTTGTCTCTCAAAAGCGCTAACAGTTTGATTCTAAAAGGCGGCAGCGAAAGCTGGCAAACTAATACAGTAATTGGAGAAGCTTTGGTTTCGGCGATCGATGAGGTCGGTTTGCCCTCGGGATGTTTGCAGATACTGCCGCCGGATCGGGGCGCTTCGATCAGAGAATTGGTCACTCAAGACCAATATCTCAATTTAATTATTCCCTACGGCAGGCCAAGTTTGGTGCAGCAGGTAGTTAGGCTTTGTACAGCACCAGTTTTGAGGTCAGCAATGGGAAATTGCTACCTTTATTGGTCGCCGACTGGTAGTTTAGAGATGGCAAGGTGGATGATTTTGGACAGCCATCAAAGCGTGCCCGATCCTGTTAATGCGATCGAGAAAGTGCTGATCGATCGCAACCAAAAGCCTTCTTCCTTAGTCAGGCTGTGGAACAGTTTAAAAGAAAAAGGCTTTCAAATTAGCGGAGACGCGGATCTCGTCGCAGATTTCCCAGAGTTGAAACTGGCGGAACCATACGAGTGGACTCAACCGTATTTAAACAAAACTATAGCGTTTAAAGTTGTCGATAGTTTAGAGATTGCGATCGGCTGGATCAACCGCTACAGCAGCGGCCACGCTGACTCCATCGCCACTGAATCTTACTTAGAAAGTCGCCAATTTGCTCTGGATGTTAACAGCGCCTCAACTTTTATTAATGCCTCACCTCGGTTTTGGCGCTATCAAAATCGGGGAGATGCGATATTTTTGGGAATGTCCAACCAAAAAGGTTATCGTCGGGGATTGATCGGGTTAGATACGCTGACGACAATTAAAGAAATTGTTCAGGGAAACGGACTTTTTTAATCTGAGAGGATATTTAGGATTGGTTATTGGGATTAAACCCCAGTGAAAAGTGGGAGACTATTATCGATGCGTAAACTTTTAATATTTGTTCCAAAAATATTTTTATAGGATACAATAATATCTTGGTAGAACAATCAGGCAGCCTCGATCTAAAGCAATTTGATCGCAAGCTCCCGGATAGCCGCAGTGGAGACAGATAAAATCTCCGCATCCTAACAATAAGCCGCCGGATTTATGTGTGGGTTCAATCTAAAATCGGGTACGGGATCTAATTAAATTTAGAAACTTATTAAGTCACATGAAAATAGTCTTAGCGATCACATGAAATCAGAAAAATCACTCAATACTGTAGACAAGACTGCAACGCCGACTTTAGGCAAAGAAACGCTAATTCCACACTCAGTATACGCTAAGAAATTGCGCCCACTCCTGCCATCAGAAGCCTTTAAACCAGATTCTAGCAAGTTGGTTATACTGTTCATTAATATGGCCATTTTGCTACTGGGTTGGGGGATTGCCGATTGTCTAGATCAGTGGCCCATCTATCTTCTATGGCTTTATTTACCTTTAGCTTTAATTATGGGTAATAGTATCGTAACTATGGGATTTTTCGCCCATGATTTCATGCACGGTAGCGTAAATAAAAAGTCTCGTATGACTTATCATATAATTAGTTTTCTAGGGTTTGCAATGATGTTTATGCCTTCTACTCAGTGGAAATATGTTCATAACATTGTACATCACAGTCAAACAAATTATCTAGAAGATCCGGATCGCAATTACCTTTACCACCAGCCGAATAGTTGGGGAAAATGGATTCATAATTTCTTTGCGCCAGCGATTGATAATCCATCTTGGTTATTAATAGTAGGACTTCCAGCATCGTGGTTATTTCATCAATTTTGCCACCTCTCGTCGAGCCTATTGTTTAATAATAAAATTGTGGATTATGTGCCCGCTGCATTCACAGTCAGTCAGAAAGATAGATTGAAAATTGCTCTTGAGTTGTTTGCGGTTTTATGCCTGCATTTTAGCATTTTATTCTATTTAGAGTTTCATGCGCTAAAAATCGTTCTTGGGTACTTGCTACCCTTAGCAATCGGTCATACAGTTGCAATGTTTTATATCTACACAAATCACCTGATTTGTCGGATGACGAGTGTTAATGACCCGCTGATTAATAGTCTTTCAATACGGGTTCCCAAAATAGTTGATTTGTTGCATTTCAATTTTTCATATCATACGGAGCATCATATTTTCCCTAGTCTTAACTCAGACTATTACCCTTTGGTTCAAGAGTTGATCCAAATTCACTATCCTGGGCGGATGAATTTACTGGATGCTGGTGAAGCTTGGCAATTGTTAATGAAAACTCCTCGGCATTACAAAGATGAAGTTACGTTAACTGATTATTTAGGGGAAACTTCGGTAAATTGCCCTCTTGATAATTCTGCTGTAACACCTTTGCCATAGCTAAATACACCAGTTACGCTCACAAGTTTCCCCCAGACTACAACTAAAAACCGACGCTAACGACCAATACAGAGTAAGGTGTGTACTGCACACCTTACTTGGAGATATCCTGCTGAATTTTTCATTCTACATACTGATACTATTGAGCACCAACGAAGGCTTGAGAGCCAAATAAGGGATGACTCGTTTTTGATTGTTGGCATCAATCTTTTGTTCTGCCATATTCAAATTTTGCTGGAACTGTCTGGCTAAAAGTTGGATCTGGGTTCCCGCAAAAACTTCGTCGAAACTCATCCGGTAGAGTTCTCGGAAAGATTTATCGTAGTAACCCAAACGGTCATATCGATAAGCTGACAAAATAAACAGAATTTGCAGTTGGTCAGCAGCTCGTTTGTACGGAGGAAGCAACCGTAAAATGTCATTTTCCGTAATCACTTCTAGAGTACCCGCAGCGGTAATTCTAGGAATGTCTCGGTAGGCTGCCAAGGGCATATTGGCCGCAAAACTCATGTAGTCATACTGGGGAAAATTGACTGCTGAATGTTGTGGGCCACAAGTAAAAATTACAGTTGTGACAATTGCAATTAATTGGTCAACTGTGTCGATGTGGTCTGGCATTCCTTTGACTTTACCGCCGTCATAAGACGCTAATTCTTTAGCCCAGGTTTGCAGTTCCACATCTTGTACGATCGCCTCATTCGTCGGGTAAAAGAATTTAAGATAGCCCGATACAAAGGTTTCAATCGCATCCCAAAGCAACAATCCATCATCTCGGTAAGGATAGTGAGGCAGTTGATTGGGGTCATCCATTCCCCGATTTTTCAGTTCAGCGGGCAAGGCAAATTGATCGAGACTCCATGTACTGCACGCCTCTCTAGTCAGTTCCATTGTCTCAGCCAAAGTGCCGCCTAGCAATTCATCGACGGGCCCGCCGGGAGCGATCAAGTGAGAACGCGCCAGATCGTTGTTGGTCAACATAAAGCGAAAGTGCGGTTTCAGCAGCAGGCTAAGCGGGTGATTTCGGGCCAACTGTCGGGCGGTGACGATCGCGATTGGTTCCATCACCAGATGAGTTCGACCTAAATGCGAGCTCATTTCATGGTGATTGGCATCTGCTACTTGTACGCAGAGTTTCGCAAACAGCCAATCGACAGGAGGATCGAATGGGGTATAGACATGGCTACCGGGCGTCGGATCTAGTTGAATGGCAATAGGTGTCATTTCACCGCGATCGCGGACTCCCGTCCACCGCCAAGCGAAAAAAGCCCGTGGTTTCGGCAAGTATTTTCTGCCTTTTTCATAGGTTCCGCCTCCAACGAGAGCAGGCGCGCGATAGTGTTCGTCAGTACCTGTGTAATCGGCAATGTAAATGTTGTTATCCTGCAACTCTTGGCGCCGATCGACTAATGGGTGCAAAGTCGGAAGGTTCGCCAGTGTTTGTGCCCGAGGATCGCTCGCATCTAAGAGGCGAAGCACCATTGGATTTGCTCCAGACAGGCGCTGTTCTGCAAAAGAGCGATCGGTTTGGTAAATTTTGGCAACTCCAGGTAGCGGCAGCCAAGTAAAAAAGTCTTCATAGTCTTGGAGTTCGTCGAGAGGATCGAGAAAAGTTCTCGAATCGGCTGCCAGCATATTTGCCGGAAGTTCCGATGTTGCTAATATCCGTTCTGCAAGATACTTACTCGAAAAGTTCTCGACTGCGGGCACATCTTTCAATAAGGCCAAAGGTGATAAACTCTCATAGTCAAACTGATAAGCTTGTTGCTGACGATTCAAGGAATCTTTGCGCTGTTCTTGGTTCGGGTCGTCTTGAGGAAGAGAAGGTTTCATATTGTCTACCATTGTATAAATCAACTCTCTTTTTGTAGTAAAATATCGCACATCATCACTACTGAACGAGGATGGAATTTAAAAAGTATTGTGCAGGCAGGCTCACGCTCGATATAGGTCTTATTCACCGAGCAATAATCTTATTCCGGATTTTTTTAAACTCAGAAAATTTCTTGAAAAGAAGGCAACACTTCTCGATCGCCCTAAATCTAGGTTGAAAGGTTTCATTCTCCGGATAAGTAGCTTCCACTCAAGAACCCCGACATCTCACAGAAGTCGGGGTTCGGGGGGTTCATTTTTTTGAGCTGGGTCTGCTGATTAGCGGTTAGGCAGGAACCATTAAATATTGGCCGTTGCCGATATATTCACCATCGCAACTCGCGAAAAGAGTTTCCGCCCAAATCAAGAAAAACCGCCAGATGCGACGAAATTTGCCATAGTCCATGCCGTAGTCTAAATCTTTGACTATTGCCTGAGAATCATCAAAATTTTTCAGCCAATTAACTAAGGTTGTAGAGTAATTGTATCCGTTGAGATACCAGTTTTTTATCGTTGTGAGATCTTTGTTGTGGCTGGCAACGGCATCGTATTTCCAGATACGACCGTGGGGGAAAATGTATTTGTGGAGGAAAGGGCTGGACATATTGTTGGGAATGCGGACTGTGATAATGTGAATGAAAACTTTGCCGTTATCCTTCAGGAAAGAGGCAAGCTTTTGGAAACCCTTCGTTAAATTGCCTATATGCTCAAAAACTCCGATGGAGAGGATTTTGTCAAATTTTGTCTCGAAGTTGGCGTCGTTCAAATCGCCTTCATATAGGGTAAATCGACCGGAACTGAGGTAGCTTTCGGGGTCTTGCATTTTCTGACGCATATACTCGCATTGGTTGTGGCTGAGGTTAATGCCAGTAAACTGGACCTTGGGGAATTTGGAAAGAATGTAATTGGGAACGCAACCCCAACCGCAACCAAAGTCTAAAATGCGATCGCCATCCTGAATGTCTAGCTTCTCAATCACATCATCAATCATCTGCATTTGCGATTGTTCAAGGTTGACCGCTCCTTTTTCCCACAACCCCATGGTGTATTTAGGATAAATGAGTTTGCCGTCGCCTAACATCGGATTCAGCATTGCTTGAGGCAAGTCGTAGTGAATTTTCATTAAATCCCGGGACCCTTCGGCGGTGCGGTCTGTTTCTGTCAGTACCCATTCGTAGGGTGCAAGCAGGGACGGGAAATGCTTAAAAAAGACGGGCATACAGGTATCAAAAAGCGATCGCAATACTGAATCTGGGACTTCTAATCCGTTGATGTAAGACTCTGCTACTGCCATTTGCACCGTGTTAACTGCACTGACTGCTAGGCGGGTTGCTCCGTAGGCGATCGGACTTTTGGTATGGATATTTCCCACGATGGGAATGTGGTTTTCGATGTTTTGTAGGGCTGTTGATGAAGTCATGGTTATACTGGTTTTAAAGATGCTGCTATTCTATCTCACGAAAATTCGCTGGTTGTTAGAGAGCAAAAAAGCTGAAACTATTGCCAAGTAAGGTTTACATACCAAAACTCCCCAAAACCCTAAAAATATATGGCGGTTGAAGGAGATTTTATAACGGATTTATAGGGGTTTGGGCGATAGGAATTTTATTAAGAATTATGTCAGCCAATTTTAGATTTTAGATTTTAGATTTTAGATTAACTCCACAGCTTGAATTGGGGTATTTTCACGGCGAGATGAAAATTTTAGTGTTAAGTTATACCATTTGAGATTTTAGAATTGAGAATGAATGATGAGCTAAGAGTTGGACTCTTGCCTAGAGTTGCTTTCTTTTTTTAAACTGGTGCCAGTTGGGCACTTGATCTGACGCAACGAGAAGCAAATGCCGATCGCGACTTATAGTTAAGGAACCAGGGGATACACAAAAAATGCCGAGAAACCGGGTTTGCATAAAGGTTCGCTGCAATAACAGATGTCCGCGAGATTCCTCGCTAATTAGCTAGACGGGCCAAATATGCCACAGATTCACTATCTGCCGGACGATCGCACGATCGAGATAGACGACGACGATATCATTCTGGAAGCTTCGCTGCGTGCAGGCATTCCCCACACCCACATCTGCGGCGGTAGTGGCCGGTGTTCGACTTGTCGCGTATTGATTGTCGAAGGTTTGGAATTTTGCTCGCCTCGCAATTCAGCGGAAGAGGAGCTCGCCAAAAAACTGCGTTTAGAGCCGGAAATTAGGCTGGCGTGTCAGACGCAGGTGGCGGGCGGGAAGGTGATTTTGCGTCGGCTGGCGATCGATTCTGAAGACTTGGAATCATTTAACGACGAAATGGCCGGAAATTTGATTTCTGCACCTGTGGGTCAAGAAAAGAAAATAGCGATTTTGTTTGCCGATATTCGAGGGTTTACGGCCTTTGCAGAATCACTGTTACCCTACGATGTAATTTATGTTTTAAATCGCTATTTCCAAAAAATGGGTTATGTAATCAACCGGAATGGCGGCATGATTAATAATTACATGGGAGATGGTTTTATGGCGCTGTTTGGGTTGGAAAATCCCGACAAAGCGGCGGAACAAGCAGTGAGGGCTGGGGTAGAAATGCTGGAGGAATTAGAGAAACTCAATCCCTATTTTGAGACTTTATACCGTCACCGGTTGCGGATTGGGATTGGGATTCACTGCGGTTTGGTGGTTGTGGGGAATCTGGGGGAGTCGAAAAATCAGACGGTAACGGCGATCGGCGATGCGGTGAATTTGGCCAGCCGGATCGAGGCTGCTAATAAGCAAGTAGGAACGAGTTTACTGATTTCCGAGGAGACTTATCAGGAAGTTAAGGAATTGGCGATCGTCGATCGGCGCGTATCAGTGCCAATTCCGGGGAAAAGTGGCGAATATCCGCTGTATGAAGTAGTCGGGATGCCACCGCTGCCCGTGGAAATCCAGGATATTTCCCAGGTAAGGACACGTTCTCTTTGGCAAAGTTTTGTCAATAAGTTGCGGGCTTTGTATGCTGCGCTGTACAATTGGATTAGGAAAATTGGGAATCAGATTAGAAAACTCTAGAGCAACTTTTTTGAGCTTTGTTATTCCCTGGATAATATGAATATTCCCCAGTCAATAGTTCGCATTTTTGTAATGCTCCCAAACGGTCAGATTGCGGCACAACTGCGAGATAATATTCCCGGTATTGCCAGTCAAGGAATGCTTTCTACTTTTGGTGGTGGCGTGGACATTGGAGAAAATCCACAGCAGGCAGCAGTGCGAGAATTGGAGGAAGAAACTTGCCTCAAAATCAATGATTACAAAATGGAGTTTATCACAACTTTTACTCATCAAAAAACTCAAAATGATAGAAAAATTTTACAAAACAACCACCTTTTTTTGGCGAGAGTTAGGGATTGTGATCAAATAGAAATCAAAGAAGGTGTGGGTTTGGTAGTTTTGAGAAAAGATGTAGATTTTGAAAAAGTCAACGCAGGGGAAGGTACTCAAATGGCTTGGAAATTGTTGCAAGAATATTTAAAATAAAAAGTCACCCACTACCTTTTTCCCGCCAAGAGGCAGAAACTTTAATAGAAAACTTCTGTACAATGTTGTCAAATATGAATTCAGATTACGAATTATTACTACAACGAGCGATCGCGATCGCAGCAAAAGCTCATGAGGGGCAGGTTGATAAGGCAGGCAATCCCTATCTCGATCATCCGCTATTTGTGATGGAAAATGTACATTCTCTAGAGCAGAAAATCGTAGCGGTTCTACACGATGCGGTCGAAGATTCTGAACTTACACTTGAGCAACTTAGAAGCGAAGGTTTTCCTGAAGTTCTAGTCTCGGCGATCGCGGCGATTACCAAAATAGAAGGAGAAGCTTATGCAGCTTATTTAGAACGTGTAATTGCCAACCCGATCGCACTGCGAGTCAAAATCGCTGATGTTACTCATAATCTTGATCTGCGTCGCATCGCCAATCCGACAGAGGCAGATTTTCAACGCATTGCAAAATACAAAAAAGTCCTCAGTCAGTTGTGTGCCGCCTTAAAGTAATTAGGGCTTGCTGAAAAAGTAAGAAAACAGCATTTAGAAAGATGAATGAACTCGCGAATCCCTTGATAATATAAGCTTTGTTTACGATATTTTGTCCCAAGCATAATCTTTATTAATCATCACAGGTGGAAAACAGGAAAAAAAGTGTATATTCTGAAATAGACATAAAAAAAGCCAAAAAGCCTGCCGTAGCAGGGCCGAAAGATTCATCACCAGAAAAGTTATGGCGATGGTGGTTTGAGAAGTATTAGAAAGTTTAGCCATCACTCTACCGAGGCTGAATCTTCTTTTACGCAACTCCCAAATTTGCCCTCAATCGAGTTACGAATTCTCTCGTCTTCTCAAGCTTGTTTCTTCGTTGACTTACTAATATTTGTCGAGGGTCTTCCTAAAGGGGGACCACTCATTCTAATTCCTCTTTCTTTGCACCAAGCTCGATTCTCGCGAGTTCGATAAATTCGATCTACATGAATTGATTCGGGATAGAATCCCGTGAACCGTTTAAATTCTTCTACTTGTTTTTTTAAGTCTACAGATTCGTTAAAATTATCCCAACTAATTCGGTCTAAAAACACGTATCCGTTACGACAACTGGCTGACAGCTTTGCCCCAAACTCAACGGATTTCCCGGCTTTCCCTCTGACGATGGGGCGGATGTGTGGTTGTGTTAAACTTACTATTCTGTCCTCAATACTATGTGTTTTATTTTTATACATCCATAACTGTTGACGGTAGACTTCTGTGACTACTAATAGCATTTTATAATAATATTTGGTCAGCCACGTTAGCTCACCCATAACCGCGATATGAGCTAAATTTCTTTTAATATATTGAAGTTGTTTCTTAATCGCTTTTTTTCGTTTTTTTTGTGAGGGTCTTCGTTTCTTTGCTACTGTCAAGTATTCTTTTCTAGCTAGGTTTCGATAAGTTCTTGGTTTTTTTTTTAGTGGTGACTGAATTTGAGTGTGCAAAGCATCTATGATTGTTTCGGTTTGTTCCCTGGCTTGATTCAATATTCCTAAGTCGTTAGGATATTTAATGTCGGCTGGCGCGCAGGTTGCGTCTAATATTAATTTTCCTTGATTTTTCGGCTCGCTGATGTCCGATGACTTTTTATCGACTACTTTGCCTGGTGCTTCGGTCTGCTCTTTGACCATTTTTTCATTGATTTTATTTCCTCGGGTTGACACCTATTCTCTGTCGAAAATGAACCAACATTGATGAGTCGAATGGTGCTTGACAGAAGGTAAGGATTCAGGTCTGAAAAATGGGAATGAGCTCGGGCATAGGAAAGTAGTCACAAGAATGGGCAGAAATAGCCTC
>NZ_JAUBRH010000077.1:0-25151 GCF_036701775.1 Microcoleus sp. N9_A2
TTCGTTGAATCACCCTTATTTTCGCCTGGTTTAATTGATTTTATACTACCCCCTCGTAAAAAACCTACACCTGTCAGGGAGACAAGCCCGGGGCGATGCAAGACTTTCAGAAAGCAGCAGACTTATTTCAGCAGCAAGGTGATAAATATAACTATGAAAGAGCCCTTAACAATTTGAGGAAACTTCAATAAACTGCAAAAACTCCCCAAAGGTCGATCGCACTACTAATCGCTAACAAATAGAATACCCAGAGCCCCGACTTCCTTAAAAATTCGAGGATCTAATTAAACATTATCCGAATCCGAAACTTGATTTTTTTTGGTATTTTTCGTTACTATAGCGCGTCTGAATGAGTTATGTAAATAAAAGAAAAGTGGTCAGCTCAAATTATAGAAAAAAGGGGGAGACAAATCTTTCGCCTTCCTCCTTAACGGCACTGGCACATTTTATCTAAATCGTCCCGATCTAAATTTATTTTTAACTGCATCAATAGATTCTCTAAATTCTCTTGCTGTTGAGGTTTCAGACTTTCTTGCATTGATAACAATTTTGTAATGGGGCGTTCTATTTCTTACTTCTACCGAGATCAGAGCGACATAAGTCGCTCCTACTGCTATCGGATTTATCTTTTAAATATTGTTCACTGCCCCACCTGCAAGCGCGGTCAAAATTGCCACGCCAAAAGCCAACCTGTACCACACAAACACCCAGGTGTTTTGAGTTTGCAGGAACTTGAGCAGCCAGGCGATTGACAAATAAGAAAACACAAATGCCGAAATTGTTCCCACTATCAAAGCTGCAACTCCAGCATCGCTGATTCCTTCTCCCAAAGCACCCTTCAATTCCACTAATCCAGCCAGAGTAATTGCCGGAATTCCCAATAGAAAAGAAAACCGCGCGGCGGCGGGTCTTTCCAATCCCATAAACAATCCTGCTGTTAGGGTAGAACCCGATCGCGAACACCCCGGAATCAAGGCTATTGCTTGAGCTAATCCCATCAAAATACCGTCTGAGACAGTTAACTTTTCATAAGTGCGATTGCGCTTGCCAATTTTTTCTGCTATTGCTAACAGTAGCGACATGACGATCGAAGCAATGGCGATGCTGGTCAAACTTCTCAGCGGCGAGTGATCAAAATCTGGAACCAATGCCTTGATTAGCAGCCCAAAAAAGAGTATAGGTATTGTTCCCAAAACCAGTGCCACCGCCATTTGAAACTCTTGCGATTTGTAGTTGCGCTTCACCACTGCTTCAATTGCACCAACAGTTATATTTGTCAAGTCTTTCCAGAAATACCAAAGCACTGCAACAATACTGCCCAACTGAATAACAGCAGTATAAGCAACCCCCGGATCGCCCCATCCAAGGGCGATCGGCACTACCTTCAAATGAGCGCTGCTGCTGATGGGCAAAAACTCTGTTAATCCTTGTACAATTCCTAAAACAATCGCCTGCAACAGATTGATTTGAGCGGGCCCGGAAACATCAGCAGCGGGCGTTTGGGCGAGGAGTGCGTCAAGCAAAGCTATCATTAGTTGTGAATTCCCAGTTGTCAGTTTCTAGTTATCAGTTGAATTTAACATCTTGCATCATTCTCAGAAGCTACAAGCTCAGCCCGCAACAAATAAATTCTATTGTGGCGCGGACACTTTCAGCCCACTCCTGAAAAGCCGATCGCAAATAGTGTTTTTGGATCAGTAGAATCACCGTGTCGATCGCTACAACAAGCAAATTATCATAGTCTATCCGACACTACGTTAACCTACTCAGGAACATTTGCATACAGTTGCTGATACAATTAGGAAAGTTTTTGCATTTGATTTCGCTTTCCTTACAGCAACTGCCAACAACCTATGATATTTCCTGAGAACAAAAAATCAATTGTTACTCCTGCTTCTGGCCTGGGCTTGCTGAAGCGAATCTTGTCAGCCAGTCTTTTAACAGTGGCGATCGCACTTAGCTTGATACTGCTAACCGGCGCACCGCCAGCCTTAGCAACTCTCACAGACGATCGCTTCGACGGCACTATCTTTGCCCTCTACGCGGGCAACGGTTCCCTAGTTCCTCCTAAAGTCAAGCTCACAGATTCTTTCAAACGTAATAAACCCGTATTGTTAGTGTTTTACACTGACGACAGCAGCGACTCCAAGCAATACGCGATCGTCGTCTCTCAACTCCAGGAATTTTACGGCCGCGAAGCCGATTTTATCCCAGTAATAATTGACTCTTTGCCTCCGCAACCGTCACCCAAAACCACAGAACCGAGCCATTATTACGAAGGTTTTGTACCTCAAACTGTCATCCTCGACCAATCAGGAAAAGTAGTTTTTAATGAGAAAGGACAAATACCATTTGAACAGGTAGATGATGCTTTTAGGAAAGTATTTGACTTGCTGCCTCGTGAAAAATCTCTCCCGCTGAAACGCCGTGTCGTGAACGAACTCAACGTCGAATTGTCGAATCAATAGCTAATTGCTAATTGCTCGTGGCTATAGCAATTTTAAAGAATTCGTTAACGATAACTTATCGGTCTGATATTGGGGTAAGGTGCGCTGCGGCGCACCATACATTTATCGTAATACTAATTGGATTGACAAAGTGACAGGCGGAAGATAGAAGGTAGAATTAAAAATTAAGCTACGGGTAAGGACACGGCATTGCCGTGTCCCTACGGGTATCAAGCCAAAATAGATGTGAACTTTTTAAACTTTAAACCATGAGTAGAACCTTAATTCCTGTGATTCTGGCCGGCGGTAAAGGCGAACGTTTCTGGCCGCTGAGTCGCAAGCAGCGCCCCAAGCAGTTTTTGAGTCTCGACGGTAGTGGCAAGAGTTTGCTGCAGACTACTGCGGAAAGACTATTAACATTAGGTAACGGTTGGGAGGATTTGTGGGTGGTAACGTCGGAAATGTTGGCCGACGGGGTGCGGGAACAGTTGCCGCTTTTACCTCAAGAGAATTTGCTGGCGGAACCCCAGGGCCGGGATACTGCGCCGGCGGTGGCTTGGACTGCTATAGAAACTGCGAAGCGTTACGGTGAGGATGCGGTGGTGGGCTTTTTCCCGGCGGATCACTGGATTGGGGAACCGCAGGAGTTTGTCAAGACTTTGGAGGCGGCGGCGGAGTTGGCGAGAAATCAGGATGCGATCGCCACTTTGGGTGTCAAACCGAGTTATGCTTCTACTGGTTACGGCTACATCGAACAAGGCGAGGAAATTGGCAGTTTTGGCGGTTTTCCGGCGTACCGGGTGGCGAGATTTACCGAAAAGCCCGATCGCACAACTGCGGAAGAATTTGTAGCCAGCGGCAAGTTTAGTTGGAACGGCGGCATTTTTGTATTTCGAGTCGGAACAGTCTTGACAGAATTGCGAAATCATGTACCGGAAATGATGGCAGCTTTGGAGGCGAAAGGTGCTGCTGCTTACTCCGAATTGCCGAAAATTAGC
Organism: Microcoleus sp. N9_A2; assembly: GCF_036701775.1. Taxonomy (NCBI): domain Bacteria; kingdom Bacillati; phylum Cyanobacteriota; class Cyanophyceae; order Oscillatoriales; family Microcoleaceae; genus Microcoleus; species Microcoleus sp. N9_A2. The sequence goes on from NZ_JAUBRH010000077.1 coordinate 3,446, forward strand.
ATCGATTACGCTTTGATGGAGAAGACGCAAAAAGCCTGTGTTTTGCCTGTGAGCTTTAGTTGGGACGATTTGGGTGATTGGAATGCGATCGGGCGTTTGCTGCAAGGAGACAAGCCAAATGTCGAGTTAGCAAAACACGTCGGAATTGATACCAAAGACAGCATTTTCTATGCAGCGGATGACAATGAAGTGATTGTCACAATTGGTTTAGAAGATGTCGTAGTTGTCAGAGATGGCAATGTGACCTTGATTGTGAAAAAAGACAGGACGCAGGAGATTAAACAGGTAATCAAAGTGTTGGGAGAAGATGACAAATTGAAAGATTTGTTGTAAAGGGCGACACCGCAATAAAAAAACAGGTTCGTAGTCAGGACTTCAGTTTTTTCTTACTCAATAAAGCCAGAAAGACTAAAGTCTTTACTACGAACCTAGGAAATTTTAGTGACGCAACTCGCATCTGCCACTGACTACATAATTTCTGCTAAATCCAACACAAAACCAGGCAGTACATCTTCCCCCGACACAGTGGCAGGATTTTGGAGAATTTCCACACTTTGACCGGGGCGATAAATTTCTACCCGCCGATTTTGCCTGTCAATTAACCAACCCAATCTCGCACCGTTATCTATATATTCTTGCATTTTCTCTTGCAGCTTTTTCAACGAATCAGTCTTCGATCGCAACTCGACCACAAAATCGGGACACAAAGGAGCAAAACTGTCTTTTTGTTCCGGTGTTAAAGCATCCCAGCGTTCTTTTTTGACCCAAGAGGCATCAGGAGAGCGATCGGCACCATTCGGGAGTGTAAAGCCTCCAGAAGAGTCGAAGGCAACTCCTAGATTATTTTGCCTGCTCCAGGCTTGAAGTTGATATGATAAATCGATATTGCGCTTGCTAGTTTCACTGCCTGTCGGTGGCATAATAATTAATTCCCCTGATGCTGTACGTTCAAATTGATAATCGCGGTTGTTCTGACAAAGCTGAAAAAATTGCTCGTCAGTTAAGTTGATGGATAATTCGATAGAGTTTGCAGGAGATTGGATGGCAATCATGTTTTTTATAGATGTGAAACACATTGACAATTTGGCTGGTAATAACTTACTTATTCAAGTTTTTGATTCAACTTTTAAACTCAATAAATTTAATCATAAAAATATCATGTCTACTTTAACTGTATATTAACATGAGGATTAATGCTACGGCCAAAAACCGATCGCCCTCCCCCACACCCCAAAGTAGGCGCAGCGCAGCTATCCCTCTTCAGAAATTGCGCCCATTCCCACCCTCTCACCCCCAAATTATTCCTCAAGACAATGGTCAGCTCGGTCAACAGCGCTATCCTAGTAGTTATATTGCTAGCAAAGTCGATCGACCCGGAGGCCCATTGTTTAGCCTAGTTCAAAACACTTCTCGCAAAGGAGAAATCCTAGAGGTCGTCTTCCGCAACGGTTGGGACTACATGAAAAGCCTCCTAACCGGCCGCAAAACCGACGCACCCAGTCTCCCAACTCCCGCTGTTCTCCGCAACATCTTGGTAGAATTAGGCCCAGTTTTTGTGAAATTGGGACAATTGCTGAGTACCCGTCCCGACCTTTTACCCGCCGCCTACATCGAAACCCTCTCCACGCTGCAAGCGGAAGTGCCCCCCGTACCGTGGTCGCAAGTAGAAGCGATTGTCCGCAAGGAACTCGTACAATCTCTCGAAGATACCTTCGCTAAATTTAACACTCAGGCGATCGCCGCAGGCTCGATCGCCCAAACCCACAAAGCTACCTTAAAAGACGGCCGCGAAGTCGCCCTGAAAGTTCAGCGCCCCGGTATCGATATTGTCATCGAACAAGACATCGCCGTGCTCCGAGGTTTGGCCGAACTTGTGATGCTGACAGACTTCGGTCAACAATACGATATTGTCGCCCTAGCCGAAGAATTTGCGATCGCCCTGCGTGCAGAACTAGACTTCATTCAAGAAGCCAGCTACACCGACGAACTGCGCCGCAATTTATCTAAAAGTAAATGGTTCGACCCAAAACAAGTTGTTCTACCAGAAATTAACTGGGAGTTGACTACAAAAAAACTCTTAGTAATGGAATGGCTGAACGGAGTGCCAATTCTGTTAGGCGATTTGCAAGGAATTGGCCACAAAGGAGATATAAATGCCGAACGCGAAGCAATTACAACCCTGCTTTGCCGCGTTTTCTTCCAGCAGTTGTACATCGACGGATTCTTTCACGCAGACCCGCATCCCGGCAATTTATTTTATCTCAAAGACGGTCGGATTGCCCTGCTAGACTGCGGCATGGTCGGCAGATTAGACCCGCGCACCCAGCAGAATTTGACAGAAATGTTACTGTCAATTGTCGATTTAGACGCTCAGCGCTGCGCTCAATTAACATTGCAAATGGCAGAATTTGCTCAGCCTACAAGTTTGGCTAATCTCGAAAACGATTTGGCTCGAATGCTGCGAAAGTATTACAATATTAGCTTGTCGCAAATGAACTTATCGGAAATATTTTATGAGGTACTGGAAATTACCAGAAACAATAAAATTAGGCTGCCCAGCAATCTCGGTTTGTACGCAAAAACTTTAGCTAATTTGGAAGGATTGGCGCGTTCTTTTAATCCCAGATTCAATATTATAGAGCAGGTCAAACCGCTGATGACAGATATGTTTCGGCGTCAGTTATTGGGAGATGACCCGGTACAAGCTCTGTTGAGAACTGCCCTGGATCTGAAAAGCTTATCTTTGCAATCTCCGCGACAGGTGGAAGTGCTTTTAGACCGGGTGACTTCGGAAACTTTGAAGTGGAATTTGACGCTAAAAGAACTCGATCCGCTGCGCCGCACTTTGGGGGATTCTGCGAATCGGCTTTCTTTTAGTATTGTTGTAGGTTCGCTGATTGTGGGGGCGGCAATTATTTCTTCTAACGCGCAAACTGCTCAGCTATCTTTTTTGAGCAATGGTTTGTTTGGGGCGGCTAGTTTTTTGGGTTTTTGGTTGATTATTAGCATTATGCGATCCGGGCGTTTGCGGAGTTGATTTAATATGGGAAACGAGGAAAATTTGGAGATGTCATAGGTTCGTATTAACAACTTTATAACTAAGGACTGAAGTCCTTACTACGAACTTGGGAGGACTGAAGTCTTTACTACGAACCTGGGAGGACTGAAGTCCTTACTACGAACCTGGGAGGACTGAAGTTCTTACTACGAAACTGTTTTATATATAATTAAGGTTAGGAAAGATTGAAAAATGAGCGAAATAAATCAAGTGTTAGAAAAGGGGAAGTTGCCGGAATTGGGGTTAGTCTGCATCACCACTTCCGATGCCGTTCGCTTTCGCACTGTCACGCGCAAGCGACTTTTACAGCTTGCGGAAACTGAACAAGAAAAAATCTTGCGCGAACTTTATGCGGACAACTTAAAGCGGCTTGACAAAGCGATCGACTTTTGTGCTGCTAATGGGATTAAGCTCTACCGCATGACTTCTGCACTGTTCCCTTTTGCAGATACAGATTTGGGGGAAGCAGTGCTACACTCCATGACTGAGGAGTTGCGGACTACGGGCGATCGCGCTTTGTGTTTGGGCATCCGTTTGGTACTCCACCCGGATCAATTTGTCGTCCTCAGTTCCGACAAGCCTGATGTCGTTGCAAACAGCATTAAAATTCTCGCGACTCATGCTTTAATCTTAGATATGTTGCAACAGCCCCGATCGCCCTACGCACTGATGAACATTCACGGCGGTAAGGGCGATCGCACTTCGCAACTCACATCAGTCATCCGCGACTTACCCGAATCTATTCGATCGCGCTTAACCTTTGAAAATGACGAATACGCTTACAGTTCCTCGGAAATTTTAGAAGTTTGTCTCGATACCGGCGTACCAATGGTGTTTGACGCCCACCACCACGTCATTCACGAACATTTAGAAACTTACGACGATCCCAGCGTTGCCGAAATGCTGGCAGCAGCCCGCACAACTTGGTCTGTTCCTGAATGGCAATTAGTACACATATCGAATGGAAAAGAGTTTTTTGCCGATCCGCACCACAGCGATTTAATTACAGAAATGCCTAATTGCTATTATCAGGCTCCTTGGATTGAAGTAGAAGCTAAATTCAAAGAATTAGCTATTGAAAAGTTGCGGACTGAATGGCTGTCTGCGAAGGTTCGAGAATTTAGCAATGTCTCCTAGGGGCGAGTCAGCTACAGGCCGGAAAGCCTGTCCACAAGAGTTAAATGTTGTTGTGGGGTGGGCTTCTAGCCCGCCCAAATCGCGATTATTGCCAAAAATTATGTGCGGAAGATTCACTTTAAATACTTCAGCTAAAATCCTAGCAGAATTCTTCAAACTGTCGGAAGTTCCCGACATCAAACCGCGATACAATATCGCCCCCACTCAATCAGTTGCGACAGTCACAGTTTCTCCCGAAAATATGCAGCGACAGTTCCAATTTATGCGCTGGGGTTTGATTCCAAGTTGGGCGAAAGACATCAAAATAGGCAGCAAGATGATCAATGCGCGATCGGAAACAGTAGCCGAAAAACCTGCTTTTCGCAGCGCCATCAAGCACAGGCGATGTTTGATAGTCGCTGACGGCTTCTACGAATGGCAGCAGCAGGGAAAGAACAAACAGCCTTACTATTTTCAAACGGCAGACGGCGAACCTTTTGCTTTTGCCGGTTTGTGGGAAAATTGGGAATCTCCAGAAAAAGAAAACATTGTATCTTGCAGTATAATTACTACCGCTGCTAACGAAACAGTGCAGCCGTTGCACGATCGAATGCCAGTGATTCTCCCCGACAGCGATTGGGAACAGTGGCTAGATCCTGCTGTTAAAAATGCTCAGGAAGTTTTGCCTTTGTTAAAGCCCTATGCTTCCGAAGCCATGAAAGCAAAGGCGGTAAGTGCGAACGTCAACAGTGCAAGTAGAGACAGTCCCGAATGTATTAGCGATCGGCAATAAATCATTGCAGCGGACAAAACCGAGATAGTTTGAGTTATGATGTAAAATAATGTTTGAGTTGTAGCTTTTGTTTTCTAAGGATCAGTTTAACTCAGTTGTTATTTGCTCAAACTTTTTTTTATCTTAACATCAGTTAGAGGACAAAAAATATGATTGGATACGTTACAGTCGGCACCAACAATCTTGAACGTGCAGCCAAGTTTTATGATACTTTGCTTGCGGAAATTGGCGCTCAACGATTCATGGAATTCGACCGATTTATCGCATGGAGCGTTTCTCCAGAGATGCCAGGATTTGCTGTTGCAAAACCCTTTGATGGCAACGAAGCAACTGTTGGTAATGGCGTAATGATCGCACTTCAAGTTGACAGTCCAGAAAAAGTCAACTTAGTTTATAACAAAGCGATCGAACTTGGCGCTAAGGATGAAGGAGCAGTGGGGTCAAGAGGCACGTTACCGGGGTTTTATGTGGGATATTTTCGGGATCTAGATGGGAATAAGCTGAACGTGTTTTATATGATTCAGCAGCCCGCTTCCTAAAATATTAGTAAGTTTTAGTGGGTGAGTTTATGAATTCGATTAACATGACCTTTCCCCTATGGGGTTTAGCAATTTTCATTCTGTGGACGATCGCTGTCGTTATCCTTTTACTGACAATCAAGATTCGGCATCTATCTGCGGGTGGATCTGTCAAAGATTTTGGCACACCAAATGATGAAAGCTTGCTGTGGCGGCTATTTCGGGTACAGTCTAATCTAGTAGAAAACCTGCCTTTGTATCTGGGAGTTGTTTTCCTGCTGACAGTTCGGGGCGTATCTGGGACACCGGTAGATTTGCTGATAGTTGTCTACATAGTGTTTCGGATTCTACACTCGGTCATTCACATCGCTGGAATTAATCCCATATATCGCCTTGTTAGCTTAGTGATTCAGTTAGTTTGCTTAGTCGCCTTAATGGTGATGACATTTTTATAAAGGCAGAAAGTAGAAAGCAGAATTTTTGATTATTCCAACTGCTAACTGCCAACTGCCAACAGTCAACTGCCAACTGCCAACCGACTAAATTAACTGTCGTACATTCGCGCTTCGGCAGCTTCGGGATTTTCCTCGCAATACTCGTCAAAAGCCGTTTTCTCAAGCTTCATCGATCGCTGGTGAGAAGCCTCAGCCTGCATTTCCTCTACAATATCCCACGCTACCGCGCACTCTCTAGAAGTAGCGCCTTTCTCAGCACAGATACTTCTGGCCTCCGCGATCGCCTGTTCGATTTGTTCCTCAAATAAAATACTTTTGGGCTTCTCGACAAAATCGCTTTTTGTCAAGATATCCGTTACCGAAATAATCCCTAGCAATTTGTCTTTAATCACCGGCGCCCGGCGGATGCGGGTATTCGCGAACAACCTAGCCACATATTCCACGCCCAAGTCAGGATTCACCGTAATGCACGGTTTGGTCATAATCTCGAAGACGCGGACTTTTTTCGGGTCTACCCCGTAGGCTGCTACTTTATAGACAATATCCGTTTCCGTGACAATGCCGTAGGCATCTTGTTCGTGGCGGCGTTCCACAATCAACGCGCGCAAACACAAATCGTTCATCATCGCCACCGCTTCAGCTACCGTTGCTGAACCGCGAATGGTAACAACTTCTGTTGTCATAATATCTTGGGCTTTCATCATCATTTTTTATTGCTTCCCGCTGATAAAGTCTACTGCGTCCCGATTTGGGGCTGTCCATTTGATTTGTGATCATCATTAAGACTTACCCTCAGAAACCCGGTTTCTACGAAAATATTGGGTTTAGTAACGATAAATCCAGTCTAGCCAGCAGGTTTCTGAGAAATCGTGCGATCGCAAACTAATCATAAAACCTTTAACGGCATTCGGGATGACAAGTTGCCGGAAACAGCCGATCGCTCCCCCGGAACCTCTGGAGTCCGCGATTTAGCGCTCAGACGGGGCTAGCGTGGGCTCCTCCAAGCAAGAGTGAAGTATTGGGGCGATCTCGATCTTTGAGCTTGTTGGACTCAGATTTTCCAGCCCCAGTCTCAAAGAAGCAAAAGTTAACACAAACTAAGCAACTGCTTGCGCTCGCAGAGATCCCCGCCTCTGATAAACTTGATGGCTGGGAGTGCAAAAGAGCACAGGCAAGCATCAGAAGTTGGGAGAATAAAGTTTGTGGACAATGTAATCGGTTTAGAGATTATCGAAGTAGTCGAGCAGGCAGCCATCGCTTCCGCTCGCTTGATGGGCAAAGGCGAGAAAGATGAAGCCGACAGAGTGGCTGTAGAAGCCATGCGTGAGCGCATGAACAAAATTCATATGCGCGGCCGCATCGTGATCGGCGAAGGCGAACGCGATGACGCACCCATGCTTTACATCGGCGAACAAGTAGGTATTTGTACCCGCGAAGATGCCAAAGATGTCTGCAACCTAGATGAATTGATCGAAATTGACATCGCCGTTGACCCCTGCGAAGGAACTAACCTAGTTGCTTACGGTCAAAACGGTTCGATGGCAGTTTTGGCAATCTCTGAGAAAGGAGGTTTGTTTGCTGCACCGGATTTCTACATGAACAAATTGGCTGCTCCTGCGGCTGCTAAGAATCATGTAGATATTCGCAAAACACCAACCCAAAACCTCAAAATTATCTCAGATTGTCTCGGCCGCAGTATTGAAGATTTGGTAGTGGTGGTGATGGATCGCCCCCGACACAAAGATTTAATAAATGAAATTCGGGCAGCGGGTTCAAGAGTTCGACTGATCAGCGACGGCGACGTTTCGGCAGCGATTTCTTGCGCGTTTTCTGGTTCTAATATCCACGCGCTGATGGGTATTGGCGCAGCACCTGAAGGTGTGATTTCCGCAGCAGCAATGCGCTGCTTGGGCGGTCACTTCCAAGGGCAGTTAATTTACGATCCGGCTATTGTCAAAACTGGTTTGATCGGCGAAAGCAAAGAGAAGAATATCGCCCGCTTGACAGAGATGGGCATCACAGATCCAGACAAGATTTACAATGCTGAAGAGTTGGCATCTGGAGAAACTGTTCTGTTTGCAGCTTGCGGAATTACTCCCGGAACGCTGATGGATGGAGTTCGCTTCTTTGGCGGCGGCGCTCGCACTGAAAGTTTGGTAATTTCTTCTCAGTCGAAGACGGCTCGGTTTGTGGATACAATCCATATGTTTGAACAGCCGAAATCTCTGCAATTGAAGTAGTCATTAGTTAAAGGTTAAGAGTTAACAGTTAATTTTGAAATGTTAATTTTTCACCGCTAACCGTTGACAGTCACCGGTGATTATAAATTAGCGATAAACTAAGAATTAATCACAGGTGACTGTTGATAACTAAGAAATAAATAGTGACAAATCACAGATATGAATATTGCCGTCATAGGTCTCAGCCACAAAACAGCGCCGGTTGAAGTTCGCGAAAAACTGAGCATTCCAGAACAAAAAGTTGAAGCTGCGATCGCCCAATTGCGCGGCTACCCCCACATTCAAGAGGTTGCCATCCTCAGCACATGCAACCGCTTAGAGATTTATATTGTTACCAGCGAGTCGGAGCCTGGTGTGCGAGAGGTTATTCAGTTCCTTTCCGAATGTAGTAAAGTTCCTTTGCAGTCTTTGCGCCCTCACCTGTTTATTTTGCTGCACGAAGATGCGGTGATGCACTTGATGCGAGTGGCTTCGGGCCTCGATAGTTTGGTGCTTGGAGAAGGACAAATTTTGGCTCAGGTGAAACAAACTCACAAACTCGCCCAGCAGTACAAAGGTGTAGGCAGAATTTTAGAGCGCTTGTTCAAGCAAGCTCTCACAGCAGGGAAGCGAGTTCGCACGGAAACTAGCATCGGTACCGGTGCAGTTTCGATTAGTTCGGCGGCGGCAGAATTGGCTCAAATGAAGGGTCAGCATTTAGCAAGCAGCAAAATTGCGATTATCGGTGCTGGCAAAATGTCGCGACTTTTGGTGCAGCATTTGCTCTCAAAAGGAGCTAGTCATATTTCGATCGTTAATCGCTCTGTGCGGGGCGCGCTGGAGTTGGCCGGTCAGTTTAAAGATGCTGAATTGCACCTGTATCAGCTCTCGGAAATGATGCAGATAATTGCCGCTTCTGACTTGGTTTTTACCAGTACGGCAGCTACCGAGCCACTGTTAAATAAAGCTAAATTGGAAGAGGTTTTAGACCCGAATCGCCCTTTGATGTTGGTGGATATTTCTGTGCCACGCAACATTGACTCGGATGCGAATGAACTCGCTAATGTGCGATCGTTTAATGTGGACGACTTGAAAGCAGTGGTAGCTCAAAATCACGAAAGCCGCCGCAAAATGGCTATGGAAGCTCAGGGCTTGCTGGAACAGGAAGTAGAGGCTTTTGATCTCTGGTGGCGCAGTCTGGAAACTGTTCCTACTATTAGCTGTTTGCGGGATAAGATAGAATTGATTCGGGAACAAGAGTTAGAAAAAGCTTTATCGCGTCTGGGTTCGGAATTTTCGGAGAAACATCAAGATGTGATTGAATCTTTAACAAGGGGGATTGTGAATAAGATTTTGCACGATCCGATGGTACAGTTACGTGCTCAGCAGGATATTGAGGCACGCAGACAAGCGATGCAGACTTTGCAAACGCTGTTTAATTTGGATGTGGATGTCAATCAGCAGTACAGCTAGTTGACAGTTGACAGTTGATAGTTGACAGTTGACAGTTGGCAGTTGGCAGTTGGCAGTTGGCAGTTGTCATTAGTCATTAGTCATTAGTCATTAGTCATTAGTCATTAGTCATTGATGATGTTTTGCATCAGCTTTTAATGTAATTAGGACTTACCCATTTGGTCACCAACGGGGTTTCTTAACTCGAATTTAGGGACTTGTTACCAGGCAGAGCCTGGTAACGCAGATTAGGAGGCTCTGCCTCCATTTTTGGATGAGGCAGAGCCTCTGGATATCGGTTCCCTGGCAGAGCCTGGGAACAAGTTTAATGACTAACAACTAATGACTAATGACTAACAACTAATGACTAATGACTCATGACTCTTCCCAACTAATGACTAATGACTATTAAGCGAATTTATAAATTAATTTTATTGCTTGTAGGGCTGTGGCTGGTTTTGGAGTTAGCCTCCCGCATTGCGGCAGAAATTCTCTGGTTTCAGGAAGTTGGATATCTTCAGGTTTTTCTCTTAAAGCTGAAAACTCAAGGGTTGCTGGGGACGATCGCAATTGCTGTTTCTTCTGTCTTTTTGCTCGGAAATTTGGCTTTAGCCCGCCGCCTGCAACATCCCGCAGAAGAAATGAAATCGCCGGTGGCGGCGGGGCTATTCGCTTCGCTGAGGGCGAACAAAACGGGGAAGAATACCGGGAAGAATTACGAATTACCTGTTGCTAAATCCCAAATTACCTTTTTCTGGCTGCTGTTGACGGTATTCGGATTGAGTTCGATCGCCACTTTGACAGTAATTCACTGCGGGCTGTTAGCTGCCAGCAGCCTCACCTATCTCGGTATAGGGGGCAATGTGCCTCCACTGCCCGTAAAGTTAGGAATTGACTCAATCCAGCCAGGGCTGGTACAGCTATTTTCTGGGTGGTGGCAGTTGGGCTTGCTGCTGGGGACAATGTTAGCTGTGGCAATTAAGCCTGATTTTTGGCTGCGGGCGATCGCTCTTTTTCTCAGTGTGGCGATGGGGATCGTTGCCGTCAGTCGCTGGACAAATATTTTGCAATATTTCCACGCTACTAATTTTAATATAACCGACCCTATTTTCAACCATAATATTAGCTTTTATGTATTTATTTTTCCAATCTTAGAGTTGCTAAGCTTATTGCTGACAGTTGTATTTTTGTACGGTTTAGTATCTGGCGCTTTAACATATTTGCTGTCGGGAAACAGCCTGAGTCAAGGTAGATTTTTGGGGTTTTCGCGATCGCAGCAGCGCCATTTGTACGGCTTAGGTGCAGCTTTCATGCTAGCCACCGCAGTTCGGTACTGGCTGGGGCGTTACGCATTGATGTACTCGCGCGGAGACGTTACCTACGGAGCGAATTACGCTGATGTGACGGTGCGACTGCCCGTCTATGGATTGTTGAGCGTGTTGGCTGGGGCGATCGCACTTTTGATGCTTTACCAAGTTTGGCAATTCAAAACTGCCAATAAACTGATTAAAAAGATTGTTTTAGTGTGGATAATTTTGAGTTTTTTGGGAGGTTGGCTGCTGCCAAAAATTGTGCAGCAACTGCTAGTCAAACCAAACGAAATAGCGCGAGAACAGCCGTACATCAAGCGCAGCATTGCCTTTACTCAAGAAGCTTTCGATCTCAAAAAAATTGAAATCAAAACTTTCGATCCGGCCGGGAAACTTACATATAAAGACTTAGAAAGAAATCAACTGACTGTTAGCAACATCCGGCTGTGGGACAAGCGACCGCTGCTGGAAACCAACCGACAGTTACAGCAAATCAGACCGTATTATACATTTCCTGATGCGGATATCGATCGCTACACAATCAAAAAGAAAACCGCAAAAAAGGGAGAAACTGAAAGCCAGCAAGTAATTCTGGCGGCGCGGGAACTAGATTATGCAGCAGTTGCGCCGGAAGCTCAAACTTGGGTGAACGAACATCTGGTGTACACGCACGGTTACGGCTTTACTCTTTCTCCGGTAAACACAGTCGGTGTCGGCGGTTTACCCGATTATTTTGTTAAAGATATTGGAGTTGCAGCCGAGAAAGGAGAGACTGCTTTAGATATAACTAGCGATCGAATTCGGGTGAGTATCCCGATCGGCTATCCGCGCATTTACTACGGCGCAGTCACCGATACAGACGTGATGACGCCCACGCAAGTCAAGGAATTCGACTATCCCAGCGGCGAAGAAAATGTTTACAACAATTACAGCGGCAGAGGCGGAATTGCGATCGGTTCTCTGTGGCGGCGCTGGCTGTTTGCTAATTATCTCAAAAATTGGCAAATGGCGCTGACTCGCAATTTTACGCCAGAAACTAAATTATTGTACCGTCGCAACATTAACCAAAGAGTTCGGGCGATCGCTCCTTTTTTGCGCTACGATTCCGACCCGTATTTGGTAGTAGCAAACGCCAATCTGAGTAAAGATGATATAGAAAAAAATAACAATAAAAATGGTAATAAAAATCAGCCATCTTCCTCAAATACTAATAGTGACGATCCTCCTAACTATCTTTACTGGATTATCGATGCATATACAGCGAGCGATCGCTACCCCTATTCAGATCCGGGTCAAAATGAATTTAACTACATCCGCAACTCAGTAAAAGTAGTCATTGACGCTTACCACGGCTCGGTTGACTTCTATGTTGCAAATCCCTCAGACCCGATTATCAACAGTTGGGATCAGATATTTCCCGGACTATTCAAACCCCTTGACAAAATGCCTCTGGCTATCCGCAAACATATTAGGTATCCCGTAGATTTGTTAAACATTCAATCAGAACGCTTGCTAACTTATCACATGGAAGACCCGCAGGTATTTTACAATCGGGAGGATTTGTGGCGAGTTCCCAAGGAAATTTATGGCAGCGAACAGCAGCCGCTAGCACCGTACTATTTAATTACGAAACTGCCGACGGAAACTTCCGAAGAGTTTATTTTGCTGCTGCCGTTTACACCAGTAGGTCGCAACAATTTAATTGCTTGGATTGCAGGGCGATCGGACGACCAAAATTACGGAAAATTGCTGTTATACCAGTTTCCCAAACAGCGATTAGTTTACGGGCCGGAACAAATAGAAGCATTAATCAATCAAGACCCGGTTATTTCCGAACAAATATCTCTCTGGAATCGCCAGGGTTCAAAAGCAATTCAAGGAAATTTATTAGTCATTCCCATCGAACAATCTTTGCTGTACGTAGAACCTCTTTATTTAGAAGCGGAACGCAATAGTTTGCCAACTTTAGTCAGAGTTATTGTTGCCTACGAAAACCGCATCGTCATGGCCGAAAATCTAGACTTAGCACTCAAGGCAGTTTTTCAAGAAACACCTACTAATAAACCTGCAATTATTCGACCTGTAGAAGTTACAGCCCCGGCTTTAAAGAGTGAATGATATCAATTCCGGTTGCACTCCTGATGATTGTTGACTGTTGACTGTAGAAGGAGGGGTCGAAAGACTGAATGGTTGAGTGTTAAGTGTTGACTCGATTTTATTATTCCGATGCAACCGGAAACGATATAAATTACTGCGATTTCTGTTCGCTAGCAGCCTTGATATCCTGCCACCAAACATCGACATAGGGCCACATCAATGTCTCATCTCCTCCAGAATCTAGTTTCACTGTCACCTCATAACGGTAAATATGCGTGAGTTCGCCAGTTTTACCATTCAAATACAATTGTTTGGGATTGTCGGTGATAATTTCTACCCTTTGATTCAACAGTGGCAGCATCTGGGTAGAAGAACCCTGAAACGGATTTTTGCCTTTGATCGCATAGCCACCAATCAAAGATAAGTACATTGAAGCTAGAAAAAATACTGTACATAAACCCACAATTAGCAGTGTTTTTCGTTGTGAAAAAGTGGTATAAACGCTCGCACATCCTACGATCATAGTTCCAAAAAACAACAAATTTGGCAGGTACAGCCCATCTTCCAGAAACACGCTACCAAAAAACATGAGGGCTACCTGAAAACCAAATAATGCAGCCACCCAACTCCACCCAGTTAGCAACGATGCAGATAGTAGCCAATTCATTGCTATAGTAAGGGCGATCGCCATTGCTATTGCTCCAAGTGGTGCTGCATAATCGTACTGTCTGAAGGGAAGAAGAACAAAAAAGACTAAAGCATAAGCAAAACCCGCAAAAGCCAGTGCTAATCCACTAATTATTTCGTTCCCGTTCAGCATTGTCAAAAGAGTTGCATTGTCGATCACTTAGGATCGATCGACTTAACAAATTGTTGCACAGGCTGTGGTAGAGCCGGCACAAAAGTCTTTCTAAAACCCTTCACATCGAACACTCGCCACAAAATACCTACCGCTACCGTCAAGAAAAATAACGCTCCCAAAAAATTGAACGCACTAGACAGAAAACCGCTGTTCCTTTTTTTCGGAGGTGTAATATGTTTCATGCGATATACAGCCGGCTCGTAATCTCTCGACTCCTCGCGATTGCGCCGCGGCGTTTTGGGCCGGGAACTCGCACTGCGGCTCTGAGTCAAACCCGTTTTATTAGTTTTAGTAAAACTGCTGGGCGATTTTAGCTCAGAAGCGCCGCGGGTTCCCGTTAACTTGCTAGCAGAAGCCCCCGTTTGGCCAACAGCAGCATCCTGAATTCTGCTGTTAGGGCGCTGAGTGGATTTGCGATCGGCGAGGGTACGCATCAAACTTTGCAATTGCTGAGTCGCCGCCGGCGGGCGTTCCCCTTTCCTCGCCCAATTTAACAGCATCGCCCCGGTAATCCCGCAGAGATTCGTAGTGCCTACAGAAGCCAGCCGCTTCAGCAGAGGCTGGCTGTTGGACACAAAAATCACCAATGCCTCCGGGTGTTCGGTCGCCAAACCGTAAACACACTGAGCCGTCGCCACTACTAGCATTGCTGGCTTGCTTTGATTTTTGATCGAAGGTTCGAGAGCTCGGTGTGTTTCCTGAGCGTCAGTTGCAATCCAGCCACTGTCGGCAAAAAATCGCATAAACTCTCTAGCTACTTGCTCTTGCTCTTTTTCCACCGCCTGCCCTGTCAGACGATCTATTTCGTCGTACACTACTTCCGGGATATAGCAAGTTCCCACCTTGGCATATTCTTGCCACACTTGGGTTCTGCCAGTCATTAAAACATCTGCATCAAAAGTTACCAATACAGGAGGAAGTTGATTAGCCATGACTTTATCCTATAGGCTCAGATAAGTTATTTAAACTTAATCGATCAAGTTTAAACAAATTTTGGGTTATAAAAAAATCAACTTTTGGTAGTAGATAAATTGCCCTGGGCGCGGGTCTTAATTGGAAATTAGTAGTTAGGAACCCGATCGCCCTTCAGTTCCCCAGTTCGATCGGTCAATTCCTAGATTCCACTAATTTACCCCAACCCAAGAGCCTATTACCAAAGATGCCCGACTACTGCTAGTTCCCGATGCCCAGACGGCCAGCCAAAGCCGGAGTCAAAGGCAACAGGGCAGCAATCATCAAGAACAAAGCTAGCAAACCCAAAGCCGCGCGAGCGTCGTCAGGCTCAGTCAGCTCGTTGAGGCTCGGCCGTTCCAGATTCCGCTGTAAAATCAGAATCACGATCGCCCAATACAGAGCCAAAGGATTAACTAAAGAAACGATGGCCAGCACCACAAAAGTCGCCAAAGTAGTGCGACTGGCTATTTTCCGACCGTAGATGGCTTGCACGATTCTACCCCCGTCCAACTGTCCCGCCGGCATCAAATTAATCGCCGTTATTACCAAGCCCAACCAACCGATAACTACCAGCGGGTGAACGTCAACAATCTGCTGCTGCAACGCCGAACCCAAAACCACTTTTGCCAAAGTTCCCACCAAAACCGAGCCCTTGAAAAATTCTGCGGGAATTTGAAACAAACTGCCGGGGTGAGACAGCAGCAAACCCGTTACCAGCATTAGCAGAGAAACTATTCCCCCAGCCGCTGATCCGGCAAAAGCGATGTCAAACAAAACTTTACGGTTGGGCAGCAGCGACTCAAAACGGTCGATCGCTCCAAAACAACCTATCTGCAAAGTCGGTATAAAAAACGGCCAACTCAAGCCCACCTTGTACCGATTTGCCAGCACTCGGCGAGCAATTTCCCCAGAGCCTAAAACCGCCCAAATTCCTGCTGCAATTGGCAGAACTTCTAGATATCTAGCCGGCGAGTTAAAGAAATCGAAACCTAACAGCAAACCGCCTGTCTCTAAGCTAGTAGCAATTGTTGCCAGCAGCAGCACGACTGCTAGGATTTTTTGAGATACCGTAGTTGGCTGCGGGTCGTTGGTGCTGGGCAAGATAATAACTACCGGCTTGTCGTCCTGATTTTCTACTAAAAATAGGCGGTAGCGATCGTTTAATTTTTCTTCCAAACTTGCCGTCAAACGTGAGTGTACTTGTTCTGGGTCTCCCCGGAGATTGCCTTTGAGAATTACCCCATCTTGATAGGGAATTGTTTCTGTGGCAAAGAAAGTATCAATTCCAAATATGCCTTTAATTGCCTTGAGGTCTTCCACTGGAACGGGAATTATTTCTGATTCATTATTCGCCGGCGAGGCAGTGACGATTTTAATGGTTTCTGGGCCTGGTGGTCGCTGCGACTCAGGAGCGGAGAAAGCATCGCTTTGGGACTTTACCTCAGCAGCATCCGGCCGGGGCAGCACTGCATCCGATGCAGCCTTACGCAATTGCCGGCCCAGATAAATGTATAATCCCGTGGATGCCACCAGCAGCAACAATACCGCAACTAGATTGAGGTAAATTCCGGCGGCGAACAAACCAAAGAACAGCAGCCAGGGACTCATCAGCGCAACAGACTGCAACCAAGCCAAAATTCCCAGTTTGCCAAAAGGTCTGGCGCGATAAAATCCCCAACCCAGAATTCCCAGAGCAAGCAATACGAGAGCAATTGTTGCCGTATTTTCCGATGCAACTATAGGCATTCCGGTTGCTTGCGCCAATAGGGGCTTTAATCGGTCGATCGCGCTGCGGTCGAGTAATAGCATTAAATTTTGGGGAATATGAAATAGAGTTGTTGGGAACATATCCAAACCTATCGGAAACTAGCCTGATTACTAAGGATAACCCCTGAGGGCTACTCGGCCCACAACCTGCTGCTGGTGCTGTTTGAACATCAAAGGCTCTAGGCTATTGACACAAAAGACTTTTTGTGATATCACATCAGCAGTGGCAAGCATATACTCAGAAGGGTAGCAGTGTCGATCGCCCAGAAGCAGGCAGATTCGCCCAGTTTGGCAGGCGGGGCTTTTGTAAGGATTCGGGCATCCGAAACAAACGCACAACAAATAAGGTTTGAGCCGCTCTTTACTTTGCGGCAGAAAATAGCTGAAACCCTTGATATCATTAATTTTGCTTAACGGGTACGGCAGGACTTGAACCTGCGGCTCGCTGCTTAGAAGGCAGCTACTCTATCCAACTGAGTTACGCACCCAACTCAAAAATCGCTAACAAGATTATTGTATAGGTGTAGTGTGCGATCAAGCAAGTAAATTATGTGATGACTTACGCAGAAACCGCTTTGATCTACAAAAATATGGCGTGCAGCGCGATGGCTCGGGAAAAAAAACCAAGGTGATGAGAGTGCCTGTGCCTCCAAGACTGTATCTGACACAAGCTGGAGGGACTCACCTGCAAACAGCACAATTGTAAATTTACAATCAAAACTTGGTAGGACGTGAACTCGGGTCAGTAACTCTTGGCTCAAGCCACTGAGCTTGCAGGAGAAATCAAGCAAGCTGTACTGACCCACCGAAGTCTTCACTGACTACGTTATTGGGGTCACGACACCGGAGAATGCGACGCTAGTTTTCCGCTCTGTCGCTTGTAGCTAAACAGTTTTAAAGTCACTGAAACACTGCTGCGAGCAACGACAAGCCTTTATAACCAAGGCACAAAGCGAACATTACCCCGAAAGGGTGAAGGAGGCAAGCATACCTCCGAGAGGGGCAACCATACCCCTCTCCCCGCAAGGGGATTCAAGGCGGTTGAAACCGCCGGATCGTTTTCCACGAGCGGGCTGAAGCCACTGAGTTTCTCACTTATCGAGTATTTTTATGACTAATTTGCTGATATTGAGTTATGTTGGCTAACATTCTGCTCGACTTGATATTTGATAAAAATGTGGTAGAACTAGGATTGAAAGACTCAGGTGAAAATCCCTGATGGTACGGAGCCTCTATATAAGCTTCCTCTACGGCATCAAAGCAAAACAGTCAATCGCCCGCTCGGCACGAGCGCGAAAATCAAGCGTTGCCAGTACAGCAGTCGTAAATTGTGCGCGGGGGATTTTCCTTCGTGCATTGATTTATACGCCAAGGCTGAGAGACAATCTCAGCTTAGATATTTGTTAGCATTTGTTAGCAAAAAAGTATGGAACGCTTGAGGAGAGAACCATCTTTGGGTGATCGGGAGCAATCCTGCTAATTTAAGTGGACTCGCTGAATCAAGAATCCCTTCGCCTTTAGGCATGGGGAGTGTCAAAAGCACAGCACCTCGGCCATGACAGGAGTCAAATCGCAGTGTCATGTTTATTCTGAAACGGCAGGATGTTGAAATAACCAATTTTCAACACCCAAAACGGGATCAACAAATTCCCATTCTCAATTATCAGGGGCAGACTTTTCGCCTAATCAGCGCCTTCAACGGCAAGCAAGCAGAAGACGCCAGAGCCTTGTGGCGGGACTTAACCGACAACCGAGGCAAAGCCTGTGTTCTGCTAGAAGAGCCGGATCGATATAGCGTCTGGGGAAAAGTCCGTTTAGATCAGCTTGCCGGTGAAGAACCGGCAGGGAATGAAGCAGCCAAAGCACCACTGTTCGCGCAGGCTTGTCTGCTGCTCCTCCAAGCTGTTTACTTCGATGTAGAAGACCTCTTAGGCGCAAGGCAAGCCACATCGTTTCAGAAAGATATCGCCAAGGTATTTCAGCAGGGAAACTTCCCCCAGGCAGACTCCCCTGATGCGATAAAAAACTGGCTAACCGTTAGTCCCTTGCAAAATCACAAGGTGCCTCCTTGGCAAGAGCAGCATCTCAAGACCTTATTGCAAGAACTCCACCGCTTGGGCAAATCATATTTTGGCAATACGGACTTCGCGGAGGGAGTGAGCGATGTGCTGCAAGATATGCCAGCACCGGATCGGACTCAGTTTCTAGATTGGCTGAAACAATCAGCCCTCAACAAATTGTGGATCGCAGGATAGAAAATCTTGGACAATTGCTCAGACAATTGGGTCCAGATAATTGAGCTTAGATAATTGCACTGTAGGGGGTAGGCGATATACAGGTTGGATGGCCAACTTGTATTGACAACCAAATTGTTGATTCGGTTTGGATGCCACCTATGGTCGCGCAATTTAACTCAGTTTCGATCACAGTCCCCACCTACAATCATTGATATGAGTGGGGAAGTGTGAAAGCAAAAAAACAGCTCCCTCAAATGTTGAGGGTAGAATTTCAGAGATAGATTGGGTACTGTAAAAGCCTTAAGGGTGGAGACATATACCGTATTTCTATCATTATATTTCCGGGTACAAGATCGACTAACGACTAATTCGTTGAATTAGTAAATAGATATTATTCTTGCTTAGTCTTTCTAGAGTGTACGAGGGCAAAAGTCCCGACGACACACTGAGGACGCCAGTTATTCCGGAAGCGTCAGATCAAGGTTTTTTAAGTTTTTTTGGCGAAAGAATCCTCATCTACAATCAAAGATTGAGATGAGGTGCGTTCAACCGCTAGTTAGGTCTCGTGGAATCCCTATGAGTAGCACTTCAGAAAAGTCATCTACATCTTCATCTTTACTTTCAGCTCAGACCCTAGTGATTGTGGGCATTGTCTGGGCTGTAATGGCGCTGCTGTTCTTTTTGCTGTTCAGCGTCCCCCTCTCAGCAGAAGATGGTTTACCTCTTTGGTACTCGATCGGCACTTATATTTTTGAATGCGGAGCATACTTCGGAGCGGCTTTAGTCTGTTTTAGAAACTGGCAAAGCCCGCACATGGTCAGTGGGCGCAACGTCTGGCTGGGCATTGGTCTGGGGATGCTGTTCTATTTCATAGCCGGCGTGCTGTTCGGGATTTGGGAACTCTATTTCGGGTTAGACCCGGACGTGTCTCCTGCAGATGCGTTTTATCTGGGCAGCTATGTGGTCCTGATCGGGGGCATGGTTGTAGCTGTGACTTCCAAGCGACTGAATCTAGAAATTTGGCAGTGGGGCTTGTTAGCGGGAATTGCAGCCTTCGGGATTGCTGTAGCTATTTGGGTTGCTGCACCTGACTCTTGGAGGACCCAGCTAGGAATGGCTCCGGCAGCCACTCAAGAAGTAGTGACAGAATCTGAACCAGCAACCACTGCCACAGGAAGAGCGCCTGGTTTGGAAAATTCGTCTAAGTTACAGGCAAAAGCAGCCGCGACCGATGCTGCATCAGCACCCGAAGAAGAAGAAGCAGAAATCAAAGCTCCCGGATGGGTGATGGCACTAGACAAGCAACTGGCGCCTCACAAAAATGCAATCAATTTGTTTTACATCGTCGGGGACGTTTTTCTGCTGATTATTGCTACTGCATTGCTGCTGGCATTTTGGGGAGGACGTTTTTCCCAATCTTGGAGAATGATTGCGGCTGCAACTTTTTCGCTTTACATCGCAGATATGTATTTTAAATGGCGCGATACTCAGGCTGAGGGTAGTTATCAAAGTGGCAGTTTGCTGGAAGTCTTTTTTGTTTTCAGTGCCATCCTGTTTGGGATTGGAGCTATCTTGGAACATGACATCTCAACCCGTTCTCGCCAGAGCAGGCGCAGTCGTCGCGCAGCCTAGCGATTTGATATTGGGGTTGCTTTGGCAAACGATGGGGATGCGAAAGCTTTTTTGCCCTTGTCGGCATCTGTGAGCTTGAAATTGAAAATGAAAAATCACAGTTCGCTGACTGCTAGCCTGCGTCTTTTCACGTCTTTTTGCTGGGAAACTTGGCATGACGCCTACAAAACTCTCCGATTCAGACAAACGCGAACTCATCAGGCTGTACCGACAGTCAAACGAGAATACTATCACTCTGGCAAAGCGCTACGGAGTGAGCAGTTCGACTGTGAGGCGCATCCTTCAGGGGGCTTTGTCGGAGCCGGAATACGAATTTCTAGTCCAGCAAAAACAAAAGCGTTTGTCCGATCGCAGCAGTGTTTCTGAACCGACAGAGGCGACTGCTGAGTCGTCAAAGCTCGATCGCGAAACCGATCCTGTAGGTGGCCCGTCTGAGTCAGTCCCAGTCCAGCCGTCAGTCGCAAATTCGCGGCCGGCGATCCGAAAGCGTTCTTTATCAACCGCCCAAGCAGTTGCAGAAGTTGAAATTCTAGGAACTTTACAGTCGGATTTGGATGTTTCTGATTTGCCAGATACCGAAGTAGCAAATCTTGCCGATCGCAATGATCGCGCTGTGACTGGGGAACTACAGGCAATTCTGCCAGAAGAAGGACTGCTGGCAGGTGAAGATTTTAGCGATTTCGAGGAAGATGAGGACGAGGATGAAGACGATTTAGATGACGACTTCGACGAAGATTTAGAGGATGAAGACTCTCTGTTTGAAGGCAGTCTGCTGGGTTCAATATCGTCGGGCGAGTCGATCCTCTTCGAGGGCTTCGCTAACGAGCTTGGGGCTACAGGGCTGATTCAAGTTTTGCCTTTAAGCGAAGCGTCTCTGCCCAAAATTTGTTATTTAGTTGTCGATCGGGCAGCAGAGTTAATCACTAGACCTCTAAAAGCTTTTGGCGAACTAGGTCAAATTCCGGCGGCGGAAATTCGCGATAAAACCCTGGCAGTGTTTGACAATCACCGAGTTGCCCGCCGATTTGCTACTCGCAATCAAAGAGTTTTCAAGATTCCTGACGGTAGGCTGCTGCAAAAAGCTGCGCCTTACTTGCTAGCCAAAGGAATTACTCGGCTGCTGATTGACGGCCAGGTGTATTCCATCTAAGAATTCAGCGTATCCGCTCAATAAGTAGGGGTAGCAGAGAAAAAAAAGTAAGCAGAGTACACAAAGTGTCATAAAATAGGAAACAT
>NZ_JAUBRH010000005.1:0-10415 GCF_036701775.1 Microcoleus sp. N9_A2
TTCTTCCATGTCACTTAATTTATCAGATTTTCTCCGCTTTTTGGGCTATTTCTCTTTTACCCCCCCTGAACGGTTACAAGGATTTGCAGTTGACGAGTTAAGAAATAGCGGATGCGAAAGTGCGTTAGCGAAGCCCTCGAAGAAGATCGCATCTTTGGAAGTCAGTAGCTCGAAAGCTAACTTAACAAGATAAAATAAGGAGCGACGTACTATAATACAATTATGCCAGAAGTCCAACCCAGGGAAATTCAGCGTTATGTTACCTCAGACGGTCAAGTGCCGTTTGATAACTGGTGTGATTCGTTCCGAGAGCGTAAAATTCCCACAATTATTAATAAAAGACTTAACCGAGTTATTTTGGGAAATTTGGGAGATTGTAAATCTGTTGGAGAAGGAGTCTTTGAATTAAGAATAGACTATGGCCCTGGTTTCCGAATCTATTTTGGACAAGTGGGAACAACAATTGTACTTCTGCTGTGCGGAGGAGATAAAAGCACTCAAGACAGAGACATTGCCCAAGCAATAGAATACTGGACAGATTATCGGAGTTAAAAAAATGCCTAAGAGTTTACCGTATCATGACTTTTTGATGGCGCGGCTAAAAGACCCCAGTTATGCGGCTATCTATCTCGAAACTCATTTTGAATTAGATGAAGGCGAAGAACCTGACGACGCATTAATCAGACTTGCTCTAGGCGATGTAGCAGCAGCTTTGGGTCAACCGAAAATGACTCCTGAAGAATATGAATTGCACTTAAAAAAACTGGATGAATTACTTTCGCAGCAAGGTAGCGATGCGATTTACAATCTGGGAACTTGGCTGAATGCTTTGGGATTGAAACTAACAGTTGCTGTTTGTACTGATACAGACGATAATACTGCAAATGCTGAAACGCGATCGGAAATAACTGTTTAACTTAAATCTAGAAAATGCCTAATTTTCGATATTCATCCCTAATTAATGCCACCGTTGAAGCAGTCTGGAACTTTCACGAAAGGCCGGATATTCTGCAACTTTTGACTCCGCCTTGGCAACCGGTGAAAATCATTCGCCGCGAAGGGGGACTCGATGTGGGTGCTGTATCAGAATTTCGCCTGTTATTGGGGCCGATTCCTGTAAAATGGGTGGCGACTCACACTGAGTGTGAACAATATCGCTTGTTTGTTGATGAACAAACTGAGGGGCCGATGGCGCGTTGGACTCACCGACACGAGTTTACCACAGAAAATGGCAAGACTAGATTGACAGATGCGATCGCATTTTCGATACCGGGCGGCCCGATTGTCGATTTGTTGTTAGGTTGGTGGGTGGAAATGCGGTTAACAGATATGTTTCGCTACCGCCACGAAGTCACAAAAAGAGAGTGCGAAAAAGATGCAAACAACTGCTGAATATTACTGTGCATTCTGCGGCGAACCAAGTACAACTTTTGTTGATATCAGCGGTGGTATGGAGCAATCTTATATCGAAGATTGTCAGGTTTGCTGTCGCCCGAATGTTCTGTATGTCAGAATAGATGAAGATACCCTGGATATTGAAATAGATACTGACTATCAAGAATAAGTGACTATAAAAATGTCGGAATTGCCTTTGATGCTGACTTGGTAGAATTCATAAGTCTTGAAGCTGCTGCTTCTACGAAAGCCTGAAAAATTCGAGAGTTAAACGAACATTTTGGCGACATTTCCGGGTGCCATTGAATTGCTATCATCCAAGGGTGATAGCAATGCTCCATTGCTTCTACCAAAGTGTCAGGTGCATCGGCTACAATTCGCCAATCGGATGTTACCTTCCTCACTGCTTGATGATGCCAGGAAACAACTGTTGTTGAAGTTTTTCCCATAATTTTTGCTAGGCGACTGCTGGGTTCAATTTCAATGGTATGCTCGATCGCACGCGGGGGAATTCCCGATCCGTGATTAACCTCGTCTCCGTAAGCATCCGGTACGTGAATCACCAAACTGCCACCGCTGGCTACGTTCAGAATTTGCATTCCCCGGCAAATCCCCAACACAGGTATGTCAGCCTTCAAAGCTAGCTTTGCTAAGCTTAATTCAAAATTGTCGCGTTCTGCGTTAACCGAGTAAACTGTGCGATCGCACAAACCGCCATAAAGTTCTGGGTTGATATCTCCGCCCCCGGAAAAAATCAAGCCATCTACTGCATCAAAAATACTAGCCGGATCTAATTGATTTGGGGGGAGTAAAATCGGAATGCCACCAGCCGCCTGAACTGCATCAATATAAGTTCCATTTAAGCGATATTCGCCTGCTGGACAGCGGTTGTATGTTGTGATGCCAACAATAGGAAATTTTTTCATTTGCTAGAGACTGGGAGATAATTATTTAGATTAATACTCAGATTTGGCACTATTTGTAATCCGTGTTTCATGGGCGGGCTACTAAGAGCAACGGCCCACAATAAAACTTACTTATTGTGAAACAGGCATCTTGCCTGTTTCTTGTCTGATTACTTGTGATTGATTCCTAGATTAAACTGAGAATTCCCCCTACTGCTGTCTAATTTGTAACAGTTTTAGTATTAGTTTCCGGCAGGGGTTGGCGCGTACACAGATAAGCCAGCGGCCCGAACAGTGGCACTAATGTTACAGCCCAAAATGCTGAAGAATTCTGCATTCCTCGGCGCGCCATGTCGTCGGCCAACAAAGCCGGAAATAGTAGGCAAAGCAGACAAAAATCTAAACTCATTACGTGGACAAAACGGCTGGTTTGCCACTGCCCAATAAAATCCGACCAATCGCCTTTTGTCAAGCCAAAAGCAACTAAAGCAGCAGCGCCTAATGTTAAGAAAATTCCTGTAAAACGGGAGTCTAATATCTTTAAAAAGATATTTTTATTGCCCAAGAATTCATGATTCGGTTCGCGCAGGGCTAAATAAGGCAGCAAGGCAACGGCGCCGACGCCAAAGGATAAAGTGGCAAATAACCATGCAGGTATTTTCTGGCCCCTGCCGTCAGCAAATAAGACGCAACTGTAGATGAGCGGCCAGACTCCCATGAGGTTGAATAACGCTACAATTAAAGGGTTGATGTCTGCTATTTTGCCTGTGGAAATATTGGTAATTAGTGTGATGGTTTTTTCTGGGCTGTCGGGTGGTGCAAATACAAAGGCGTAGGTGATAAATGCAATCCAAAGCAGCCCAAATCCAATTTTTCTGAACATAGTTAGTTTTCTTTACTTCTGATATTACTATAGCAATGATCAATGATTTTTGAAAGATACTTTTTTTTTAACCACAGAGGACGCAGAGGACACAGAGGAAGAGAAGATTAGAGCGGAAGGTATTGCTATTTGGTATGGCGGGTTTTGGGCAGATTGCTAAATTTTTGCATAAATTGGCGATCAATCCAATCTTTCCAATACCACAGCAGCGCCGATTCCCACATGAAAGATCCGCGAGAGGCGATCGCCCTTTTATTCCCAGTACCAATTAACCCTAAGTATTGTTCCTGCGGTGCAAAGGGTTTCAGCGGTTTTTCCAATAAAAACTGCTGCAAATTTTCAAACAGCGGTTTGCCCTGACGCACGGCAAACACGCCTGCTTTGGGACGGGAATAATTAACCATCGCAGCGATATCGCCAGCCGCAAATACGTTGGGGTGAGAGACTGATTGCAGGCAATCGTTGACTTGCATAAAGCCGTTTGAGTCGGCTGCTAAACCGGATTCTCTTATCCAACTGGCTGCCGATGCTTGTGTTACCCAAAAAATGCGATCGCACTCTAATTCTAAACCTGATTTACAGGAAATTTGGGCATTGGGCATTGGGCCTTGGGCATTGGGCATCGGGCATTCTTGATTATCTTCTATGTCAATCGTTTCTGGCTTTTCTATAGCACTAACTTTTTCCATTAAATGCAGTTTAATCCCACGACTAATCAGAATTTTTTTCAGGCGGCGACGAACCCGTTTGTTATGTCCCGGCATCAATTCAGCACCGCTATGAAACAAATGAATTTCTAATTCTTCTTCTTTCTTCCCCCTTCCCTCTTCCCTTAATATCCATCCGTTAAATCCGTTACACAATCCGTTGCCGAACCCTTCTTCCTTCGCCATACGAGATTGCATATTTAATGCTAATTCTACGCCCCCTGCACCGCCGCCTACAATCGCTATCCGCAGCGGTTTTTGGGGATGCTTTTGCCTTTGGGAAATTAACTGATTCCAGCTAGCTAAAAACTCCGGTACGGGTTTAGCTGCAATTGCATATTCTGCGGCGCCCGGTACAGATAAAGTCGCGGGAGTGCTGCCGATATCCACAGAAAGCACATCAAAATTAACCGGAGGGTGAGTTTGACAAATAACTAAATTTTTGTTAAGGTCGATCGCGATCGCCCGATCGATTAATATTTGACACCGGGCAAATTCCGCGAGCGATCGCAAATCGATGTGACATTCATCATAATTGTAAAACCCGGCAACGTGTCCCGGCAGCATCCCCGAATATGGCGCGTGCAGGACATCGCTAATCAGAGTCAAACGCACTCCCGGCAGAGGTTGGATACCGAACATTTTTAATACGATAGCATGACTGTGACCGCCGCCAATTAAGACTAAATGTTTCACAAATTACAGATGTTCGATCAAGATTTTACACCACCGATATTGTACAGCACTCGTACTCCTTGGGCCGCACTGTCCGGTAAGGAGAGCTTGCAGTGCGTAATAGAACTCTTGCAAAAATCCAAAGCACCCCACCCCAACCCTCCCCTTATTAAGGGGAGGGAGCAAGATTATTCTTGTTTCTCCCCTTAATAAGGGGGGACTAAGGGGGGTAAATTTGACTTTTGCAAGAGGTCTAATGAATGATTTCCCAGCACTTTGACAGAATGCTGTCACTTACCCTCTGTCTCAGAGATTATACTTAGCTCAGTTGCGATCGGAGCACATCAATCCACCCATTTCACTTAACCGATTCCAAAATCAGCGCCAATGGCTGTAGACTGTAGAGCGAGCAAATTTTATCACCAAATTATGCCGGGGTGTGTTTCGATAGCTAACTCACCATTCAAAACTATGACATTACGCATCATTCCGCGCAGTTGGCAGCGATCGATTAAAACTCTTTTCCCGCTTCTGTTTGCCCTCTCATTCATTATAGTATTGCTGGTGAACAACTTGATTCCGGCGATCGCCCAGCAACCCCGCCAGGAAATTCGCGGCGTTTGGATGACTACAAACGACAAAGACATCCTCAGAGATAGTCGCAAACTAGGAGATGCTGTCAGCCAACTAAAACGGTTAAATTTCAACACAATCTATCCCGTAGTCTGGAATTCTGGCTATGCAATGTATCCCAGCTATGTAGCGCAGCAAAGAGACATTCAGCCCTTTGTTTACAGAGGGTTAGATGGACAAGATATGATCGCCGATTTAATTGATAAAGCTCACCGCCAAGGCCTGCTAGTAATTCCTTGGTTTGAGTTTGGTTTCATGGCTCCTCCCACCTCAGAATTAGCCTCTAATCATCCCGATTGGCTGACACAAAAACAGGACGGCAGCCAAACATCAATCGGTGCAGGTGGCGAAGTAGTTTGGCTCAATCCCTTTCATCCAGAAGTGCAGCAATTCATTACCGAACTCGTACTCGAAATCACCACTCAATACAACGCCGACGGCATTCAATTTGACGACCACATGAGTTTGCCGTCGGAATTTGGATACGATGACTACACAGTTGCTTTGTATACCAAAGAAACCAAAAAAGCGCCGCCCAAAGATTTTCAAAATCCAGCATGGGTGCAGTGGCGAGCCAATAAAATCACGGCTTTTATGTCGCAGCTAAATCAAGCCGTCAAAGCAGTCAAACCCAATGCAATTTTCTCGATTTCTCCCAATTACTACGAGTTTGCTTACAAACATCACCTGCAAGATTGGCTGACTTGGGTGCGTTTGGATATTGCCGACGAGCTAATCGTGCAAGTGTACCGCCCCAATCTAGAATCATTTGTGGAAAAGATTAACCGTCCAGAAATGCAAGAAGCACAGCAAAAAATTCCCACCGGCATCGGGATTATGACAGGTTTGAGAAATAACCAAGTACCGATTCAGCAAATTAAATCTCAGGTGCAAGCAGTCCAAGGATACGGCTTAGGCGTCGCTTTCTTTTACTACGAAAGCTTGTGGGAATATGCACCAGAACCCCTCGCAGTTCGACTTTCTCAATTTAGCGATTTCTTCCCGTCTTCTGCATTCCGAACAGCGCTACAAATACCCAGACGCGCGGCGACTTTCCCTCCGCCTGCGCCACCCAAACCAGACCCCAAAGCTAAGCCAGAGCAACCTACCAAAAACAGCGCACCTTCGCCATCACCAACCACGTAAAAGAATTAAAGAGTCCTTAGTCATTAGTAATTTTGTAGGGTGTGCCATTAGTCCGACAGTCCGACAGGGGTTTAAACCCCTGTCTCATAGCTGAAGTCGTCTAAAGACGACTGTAGCAATTCTATCAAAGCTGTTTTTGTAGAGAGTTAGCGCAGAATATATGTGTAACTCTAATTTTCAAAATAGAGATTACTATTTGAGTCGGTTTTAACCGACTTATGCTATTAGACAGGGACTTGAGTCCCTGGCGGCCCCTGGCAGAATGAAACAGCTCTACTTGGGGCTAGGAGGATACCGAGTTATATTCCTATAAAATATCCGTATTACCAACAACTACCATCAATAAAAATGCAAACAAAGCAAACAATTTTACTGCCAAAAATGGGCTGTGGCACTTGGGCTTGGGGCAACAGATTCCTTTGGGGCTACAATGAAAGTATGGACGAGGAATTGCAAGCCGTTTTCAATCTTTGTGTTAGTAACGGTGTAACTTTATTCGATACCGGCGACTCCTACGGAACTGGCAAATTAAACGGACGCAGCGAGCAGCTTTTGGGGCAGTTTTCTCAACAATATCAAGGTGCCAATAAAGACAGTATTTGTATTGCGACAAAACTGGCTGCTTATCCTTGGAGACTGACGCGAGAATCAATGATATCGGCGGGTAAAGCCTCTGCGGCGCGCCTCGGAAAAAATGTAGATTTGGTGCAAATGCACTGGTCTACAGCTAATTACGCTCCTTGGCAAGAGGGGGCTCTTTTGGATGGTTTGACTGACCTTTATGAGCAAGGATTGGTCAAGGGAGTGGGCTTGTCTAATTACGGGCCTAAACGGCTGAAATGGGTGCATCAAAGATTTAGCTCGCGCCAAATTCCTATTGTTACTTTACAAGTGCAATATTCCCTACTTTCCACCTATCCTGTGACAGAACTGGGGTTGAAAGATGTTTGCGATGAATTGGGGATAAAATTGATTGCTTACAGTCCTCTAGCCTTGGGGTTGCTGACGGGGAAATATTCGGAAAACGGCGCTTTGCCTAAAGGTATTCGAGGTTTGGCGTGCCAGCAGTTATTGCCGGGAATGCAATTACTTTTGAGCTGTTTGCGAGAAATAGCGGCATTCAGAAACAAAACTGTTTCGCAGGTAGCAATCAACTGGTGCATCTGCAAAGAAACTATTCCGATTCCGGGGGCGAAATCTGCGGCACAGGCGAGGGATAATATTGGTGCTTTGGGCTGGGAGTTGGATTCGGGCGAGATTGCAGAATTGGATAAGGCGGCGGCGAGTGTGGATAAGAAAATGGTGCAGAATATCTTTCAAACTCGGTAATATCTGAGATGTTTTACCATTCTCATGAACCGGCAAGATGCCTGTTCCACAAGACATGAATTTGCCTGTTCCACAAAAACTAAATTTTATTGTGGGGTGGGCTTCTAGCCCGCCCATAAAAGGCTTATCGAGAATGGTGCAAGACGTGAGATGTTGTACCATTTTCATGAACAGGCAAGATGCCTGTTCCACAAGAGATGAATTTCCCTGTTCCACAAAAACTAAATTTTATTGTGGGGTAGGCTTCTAGCCCGCCCCTGAAAGCCTGATTTACATCGCGCAAAAATTTTCGACACACCGCACAAACATTTCTACACCCATCCCCAGCGCAGTTTCATCAAAATCAAAACGCGGGTGATGGTGCGGGTAAGCCAAGTTTTTCTCGGGATTTGCTGAACCCAAAAAGAAATAACAACCGGGAAC
Organism: Microcoleus sp. N9_A2; assembly: GCF_036701775.1. Lineage (NCBI taxonomy): Bacteria > Bacillati > Cyanobacteriota > Cyanophyceae > Oscillatoriales > Microcoleaceae > Microcoleus > Microcoleus sp. N9_A2. Next base: position 8,097 of record NZ_JAUBRH010000005.1, read on the forward strand.
TTCTTGCAAAAAGAACGACATATCCTCGCCGCCCATTGTTTGACATTCCGGCACGATTCCCGCAGGAGTTTCTACAACTGATTCTGCCACGCCGCGCACCAATTCAGCTATTCTCGAATCATTAATAACTGGCGGATAAAGCGCACAATAATCTAATTGGTAACTTGCCCCGTGACTCTGACAAATTCCGGCAATTAATTGCTCGATTCGCTTGGCAAAATAACCTTGATATGCTGGATTGAAATAGCGCACGGTGCCACCGATTTGAGCGGTATCGGCAATGACGTTGTGGGTGTGGCCTGCGTGGAATTTGCCGACAGTTACTACCGCTGAGTCGATCGGGTCAATGTTCCGCGCGACAATTGCCTGTAAGGCGCTGACAATTTGGGCTGTAACTACGATCGAGTCCACAGTCTGATGTGGCATTGCGCCGTGTCCACCTTTGCCAAAAATCGTGCAGTCAAAAACTTCGACAGCCGCCATCAGCGCGCCGCTGCGAACGCCTACAGTGCCTAAAGGTAGATTGTTCCACAAATGCAAGCCGACGATCGCATCAACATCAGGATTCTTCAAAACTCCCGCTTCAATCATCGGTTTTGCGCCGCCCGGGCCTTCTTCGGCGGGCTGAAAGATGAATTTTACCTTACCCGAAAAGCTGTGTTTGTGCTTGGCAAGATAACAGACAGTACCAAGGGCGATCGCAGTGTGGCCGTCGTGGCCGCAAGCGTGCATAATTCCATCATGCTGCGATCGATAATCCACCTCATTTTCTTCTTGAATCGGCAAAGCATCCATATCAGCCCGAATTGCCAAAACCCGCCCCGGTTTCCCGCTATCTATAGTTGCGACAATACCAGTTTTAGCAATATTAGTTTCATGCTCAATTCCCCATTCCTGCAACTTTTGTGAGATAAACTGCGCCGTTAAATTTTCATCAAAACTTAACTCCGGCTTTTGGTGCAAAAGGCGACGCCATTCGACTAACTGAGGCTGCAAATTTCTAATCTCCAGCCGCAATTGAGATAAATTGACAGAAGTTAAATTCGGTAAAGTAGAAACCATGTTTTATTCTCCTTATAGCAATTTGTAAAACTCTCTCTTTTCTTTCTCTGTGCTCTCTGCGCTCTCTGCGGTTAAAATAAAATCTTAGTTTTTAACCGCAGAGGGCGCAGAGTACGCAGAGAAAGAGAGGTGTTTAGAATAGGGTTATTTAGAAGTCTGAGGAACTAAATTAACCCCTGGCAGTAACCGCTCTAAATCTAAATCTGAAGCTGCTTTAGCTAATTTAGCAAGGTCAGTCGGGTCATCTAAATGCGGCAAAATACCCAACACAGGTATTTGAGTCAGCGACTCGATCAAATCAACGGGCGCTAAATCGGCAATTTCTTGTTCAGAATAAGCTTTAACGCAATTGAGCACAATTCCTCTGAGCTTAAAACCAGTGTGTCTGGCGAGAGCAACATTCGCCACAGCTTGCCCGATCGCCCCCAACCTCACAGGTACCACCAAAACTCCCCTCAGCCGCCAATCCCTGGCAATATCGGCCACCGTCAGTTCCCACGTTACAGGCGAACCCAGCCCTCCCAAAGCTTCCACCAACACAAAATCCTTGCGCTCAGAGAGGCTTTGCCACGCCGTCCAGACCTTTTCGAGTTCGATATGTCTCCCCTCCCGTTCGGCGGCACTGGGCGGTGCTAGAGGCGCATCAAAGTGCAGCGGATTGAGTTCTTCGGGGGATTGGTCGAGGGAAAACAAACGGGTGTAGAGTTCGCGATCGCCCGTTCCTGTTTGCAACAGCTTCATAATTCCCAAACTGCGATCGGGAAAATACATTTGCCAATAAGCAGCCAAAGCGCTGGTCAAAACAGTTTTGCCCGCGTCGGTATCAGTTCCAGCAATTAGCAAGGAGTTCATTGGCAAATAGCTAACAATTAATTGGCATCAACCTCAGTCTAGGGGAATTTTGCCAGAAGTTTAGAGTTCTGGCGACGGTGCGGGAGTTGGTGCAGGTTCCGGCGACGGTGCGGGAGTTGGTGCAGGTTCCGGCGACGGTGCGGGTGTTGGGGCAGGTTCCGGCGACGGTGCGGGTGTTGGGGCAGGTTCCGGTGACGGTGCGGGTGTTGGGGCAGGTTCCGGTGTTGGGGCCGGTGCGGGTGTTGGGGCAGGTTCCGGTGTTGGGGCCGGTGCGGGTGTTGGTGCGGGCGTCGGTTTGGGCGCTGGAGTCGGTTTCGGAGTCGGTTTGGGCGCGGGACTCGGTGCTGGCGTCGGTTTTGGTGTCGGAGTTGGCGCTGGGGTTGGTTCTGGGGTTGGTTCCGGCAA